>JAPULM010000543.1 GCA_027294925.1 bacterium | reverse complement strand
TTGCCCAACCGTGTCAATGGATAGGAATTTTAAACGCATGTTTTCCACGACGTCCACCCGTCGCCCACACCCGGATCAAGCGCCGTGAGGACACGCCACCCATGAGACAGGGTGCACCTTGCCATACCGCCACCTCCAACCAAGTGCTCAGAAGCACGCAGGGTCAGCTCGAGGCCCACGCCAGGGTGATATTCGAACTCGTTTCCAAAATGAGCGAATGATAAGTGGAACTAGTGGATTGGGGCGGCAGGCAGATTAAACACAACAAGCGGGGTTATATCCCTGCCAACGCACCGCCCATACTGACAAGGCTAAGGATGGATGCTGCACCGGTATTGGACTATCTCGGTCGGATAGATCAGCCGACGTTTGGTGCTCTGGGTCCGGTGAGTAAGCTCAGGGCGTTTGCTCAATCGGTTGGGCGGCGATTTGTGAAAGGCCAGGCGTTTGGCAAGCATCTTTGTCCGCAAAGGGCATAAAAACTAAGGTAGAAAACTAGCTTGGATATCTGACTGCCCCAGATTGGCTGATTCCGGCCAATTTCCAACCCATTTCTCTCAAAATACTTCGGATCTAAAAGCACCTGCCAAAAGCAGTGTGTTTGCTGTAATCGTGAATGAGTTTGGCCATGCTTGGTTTAAATTGCTTGTGAAAAGTGCTGGGTGTCATCGCTTTTCCGTCTTTGGATGGCTGGATCGCGTGAGGAAATAGCAAATAGCAAGGCTTGACCCTATTCTTTTGGACCCTATTCTTTTGTATTCTTTTGTACGCCTTGACAAGAATTGAGGTGCCTTTTATGTTTTACAGTAAGGTTGTAAGAAAATAGGAATTTGTTACTACAACAAAAAGCATCGACAGCCAACGGAGACAAGACGTGCCCATTACCAAAATTGGCCCCAAGCACCAGGTAACTATCCCTAAGGAAGTCTTTGCACGTCTCCGTCTTGAAGTTGGAGATTATCTCGACGTGCAAACCACGGAACAGGGGATCTTGATGATACCCAAGAAGCTCATTGCAAAAGACCAGGAGTGGTTCCACAGCAAGGAGTGGCAGGAAAAGGAGCGGCAGGCCGATGCGGCCATTAGCCGCGGAGAAGTTGCCGGGCCGTTCGAAACCGTTGCAGAGCTCATGGCGCATTTGCATGGAGAGAGAGCAGGACATAAGAACAAACGATCATGAACATCCGGACGATCAGGCCCTTTGATCAAGACTTTGCGCAGCTGCCCGAGTCCATCAAACGGCGTGCGGAGAGGCAATTCCAACACCTCTTGACAAATCCTCGTCATCCTTCCTTGCGGCTGAAGAAAATAGAAGATCCCCGAGACATCTGGGAAGGGCGTGTCACCAGAGGGTATCGATTTACCTTCCAGATTGTTGGCGAAACCTATCTCTTACGGCGCATTGGTACCCACGACGTGTTGAGGCGTCCGTGAGCCCCCTCTTTCTTTTCCCCACTGGCTTGCAAACCCGTTGTCAAGCCTGCTCTTCTTCTTTCCCCATAGAGCTTGTAAATGAGCACAATGGTTGTGTGGTAACCGACATTGAGCAGGGTAGCTGAGCATTTTTTGGAATAGCCCTTGCTCGTACAGCAATTGAACCCTCTTAGCCCGAAGGCAATTGATAGACGCGGCAGACTTGCTCGCCAAAGAGACGAAGGATTTTGATTTTCACCTCATTCAAACCCGTGATCAGGTCCCGCACCTGGCCGTCAACTATCAGGCGGACACGCTCAATCCCTTCCAACACTTGAAACACCCACCTCAGGGTTGGGCGATTCGTCGGTTGGTTGATTTGATTCAGGATCGTCTCGTTTTGACGGGCTAATTCCCGGCGCAGACGACGTTGTGTCACTGAATAGACCAGCAACGCCAAGGTCATCACCATCAACAGGCCCTGAATACGACACGGTTTTTTCACAAACAACGACGAGACAAAAAACAGCGGGTCTTTGAGAAATCGGAACCCGCCCTCGGCCTGGGACTGGCCCTTGTAGCCTGCAATCACCTCGCTATCGCTGAGCTCGTCGGTCCCAATGTTGCTCCCCAGCACAAAGCATGCTTTATGTTGCTTGGCTTCCCCAATGCGCTCGACATCCAGCCTCACCTGGGCCTGAATCTGCCACTGGGTGCCTTTTATCGGGGTGTCGGCTGTGGGACGGCCTTTTTTGGCGTAACGTTTATGATCGACCAACTCGTGGGACTCAACCTGGTGATAGCGCCACTTGTCGGCCAGCACCGACAACGCTGCTTGCGCCTGGACGGGGATCTCAAAACGCTTCGCTTGCAAGTGAAAGAGTTGTTTGTTGATCGCCTCCGCTTCACGCTGACACGCTTTATTAACGCTCGCCTCTGCGCGCTCATAGGATGCCTGTGAGCAGACCACTAGCCATCTCTGGGCCATACCATAGTGGCACAACTGGGTGGGCTGATAGCGCGTTGTCTCGTCAAGGCAACACCACGTGTCCCACTTGAGGGCTTGCCCGATTACCTGAGTGACCAGCTTAAGCCGGCCTGGAATGCGCGTGATAAAACCGAGTTTCTTGAGATTGGCGGCATTCTCTTCGTTGTACAGTTTGGAGTCGGCCACCAGGTAGCGTGGACTGGGTGAGCCCTTAAAGGTCGCCAACAGGGCTTGAGCGCGCTCCTGGAAAATCTTGCTGTCCGAGGCATTGCCATCCCAACTTTTGCTCATCAGCGGTACCCCACCGTCCTGCGATACCATGAGTTCTAAGACGGCCTGTTTCAAGTCGGGACGGTGATCTTTGGAATAGCCATGCGTGATGGCAATGGCGTGCTCATCACTGTCGGGCACATAGTCGCCGGTGAGGGAAAAACTGGTGGTGTCGAGATGGTTGAAGCGCGTATCGATGTCTTCCTGGGAACAAACGGCTAGGGCCAGCTCGCTAAACAACAGGTCACAGCCGTAGGCATGGGTCTCGTCGAGCGTGCGGCCAAGCTTGAAACGGTTAAACATCTCCGCACTGACACCCTCGCGAAACAACAGATCGAGGGGTTTGTTGGCAAAAAACTGCGGCGTTAACGTCAAGGGACGATCGGAAAACCCCAGGCCGTTGAGGATCATCCCGGCAACCGCTTCACCCGCGCTGATCTCTTCTTGGTCATGTAGGCCTAAACGTGCGTCGATCATCTCGACAATCCCTAAGTCCTTGATAACAGACGTGACTAACCCCAAATGGTCCAAGCGCTCGACGATGACCGATTCCATCCAAGACCCTCCTGACTGCGGCATATTGACTCGATAAAACAATCAATGGAGGGTATATTATTTTTTCTCGTTCCGCACCTGCTCAATGCCGGTTCCAGGATTAATTCTCGAAGTTTAGAGTGAAACTGTTCTCCGGCTTCCAGAGACTTTTCATCCAAATAGACCTCCAGGCCTTTCTTCGTGAGCGCATAAAAAATATCTTGTGCAACATCTTTGTTTTCAGATGAATGAGCAATAAATACTTTAGACATAGAACTCTCCCTAAGGCTTTTCCCATCGTTCGGGAAAATGCCTAACAAGTTATTCTATCGTTTCCGTATAACGCCATGACGCGAGCAAATTCTTTGGGTTTCAACGCGTTACCTCGTGCTCTACCGTGGGGCCGCACGCTGATGCCCTTACCCTCCCATACCGCGTCTTTATTCGCTTTACGCTGCTTAAATTTTTGACGAGTGTTTTCTGATACGGTATTATTTTCTGGCTGTATATCATGTCATGTAGAAGAATATTAAGCCATGGAGAACGCCGTATACTCCCCGTCCCGGAACCCTTGCAGACGCAATTTGAGGCAGGTTTGCGCAACAAGGCGATTTCGAAACATACGCACGGGTTGGATAAAAAATGGCTGCCCTCTTAGCTTGATTTTTGTCACAAGTATCACTTGCCACATGCACACCGCGACAGCCTGATTCCCTTTCTCAACAAATTACAGGAAAAGAAGCAAAGCAAAGCGCAACACCAACAGGCGTCACAAGCAATCGCGCTGTATGACGAGCTTATTCACGCCGGCGATGCTCGCACCCATGTCCCTTCGGCCACAAAAGACCGTCCTCTGGAGAAGGCTCCCCATGCATCGTCTCATAGGACTGCAGCAGCAGCCAACGAAGCCACAACCTCCAGGGGTCGGCCTCAAGCGAGGCGAGAAAGGTCTCCAGATGCTTGGGTATGCTTATAGCGGTGGCGCCACTCGGGTGGGGAAAGGCGCCGTCGGATAACGTGCCAGAAGCCGATTCCAGGCACGGCGGCCGATCTTATCGGCTTCTTTGATAATGGTGTCCTCGTCCATCGTCAGCACCTGACGATCCCGCATGATAAATTTCCCATCGACCATTGATGCTTCGATATCGCCTGGCTGGCCGTTATGAATCCAGGCGGAAACGATACGCCTCGTCGGTACCAGATGTGAGCGCTGTGTATCGAGCACAATCAAATCAGCCTTTTTGCCGACCTCCAGTGAGCCAATTTCATCCTGTTTACGCAGCGCATACGCCCCACCTCTGGTGGTCTCCCGTAACATATCCTCCGGCTGTGGGCGTGCAGCATCGTCACGCATGATGCGCTCCATCACCAGTCCCATACGCATGGCTTCCAACATATCCTGGGTGTTGTTGTCTGTCCCCATCGCAATGGGACAACCCGCCGCGCGCAGGGCGGCGATGGGCGGAATCACAGCGCGATTAGCAGCCATGCCGGCCTGATGGGTAATAATACTACGGCTGGCGCCAAGCAGGGCAATTTCCGATGCGTCGACATAACGGCAATGCGCCGCAAATAGGCGCGGACCGAGGAAATCATGGGCATGCAGGAAAAACGTCGGACGCACGCCGCGAATGCGTAGCATCGATTCAATCTCCAAACGACTCTGGGCCAGATGGATGGTGTAGCCCAGATCGTGCTGTTCAGCAAAGGCGCGCACCGCACGCAATAGCTCCGGCGAAGACGCCTCGGCCAGGGCGGTGGCAGGGAAAACCGTAATGAGGCCATCCTGCACGCCGTGCCAGGTGGCAAACAGGTCATGGATACGTTGCATCATAGCCTCACGCAGGGTAGGCGAGAACTCGTACACATCCTCACCCGGCCGCCAGCCTGACGGGGTTACCGCGTCACGCCCGTTTTCTGCCCACACCCAGCGCAATCCCGTCTTAGCCAGTTGCGCCGCATAGACGCCAATACCCGGCGTATTCTCCACTACCGTTGTGCTGCCCGACTTGATACTCTCCAACGCGCCGAGCAACGCCATAACAGTGATTTCTTCCTCAGCAAGTTCACTTTGCGCCGTGACCGGTAGATGCAAATCAGGCGGAAAACCAAAATCCTCCGTAATGCCTCGATTCAGCGTCGCGGTCAGATGTGCGTGGCAGTTAATCAGGCCAGGCAACAACGCCTTGCCGCGCCCGTCGTAGATTTCTGCTTGCGGATAGGCTTGCCGCACCCCCTCGGTCGGACCAATGGCGGCAATCTTGTTACCGTCCACTGCCAGCGCCGCATCATGCAGCACCGTCTGGCCCGGGTCTACCGACACCACAGTTGTATGGGTAAAAACAGTAGTCATGCTCAGTGCCTCCCATGACGTCATTCGGCAAAATATTCCGCTGTATATCGCAGGTGCATGCTATACGTGGGATATATAAGAATCAAGTAGGCATAAACTGACGCCGAGCTGGTTAAGAATCATGCAGGCTGGATGACCCTGTTGATTCACCTGAACGGTTGCCGACAGTTCTTGACACGCTACGTTACCCCCGATATGCTGCATGAATGAGCCGTTCAGATAATCATAAGAGAAGGTGGAAAGAAAAACGACATGCAGGTAGGCTTAAGCCCGATCCAGTCCGGCAACAACTTTGCAGCAACCATTCAAGAGTGCGAACGGGCCGAGGCAATGGGCTTTGATTCGATCTGGCTCGGCGAACATCATAACCATGCCCTGCTCTATCCCACGCCGCTCATTGGCCTAGCCGCCATCGCCAGCCGTACGCAACGTTTACGCCTAGGGACCGGTGTCCTTTTGTTGCCCCTGTATCACCCAGTCGCGGTGGCTGAAGAGGGCGCTATGGTTGACATGATCTCCGGCGGCCGCCTCATTTTGGGGCTAGGCGCCGGCTATGCGCCGGAAGAGTTTGCGGCGTTTGGTCTAACGACAAAAACACGCGGTAGCCGACTCGAAGAAGGCGCTGCGCTCCTGCGCCGTTTGTGGAGCGAAGAACACGTGTCGCACGATGGCCGTCACTATCAGGTAACGGACGTCACCATTGGACCGCGCCCCACCCAACAGCCACGGCCGCCGATCTGGTTTGCCGGCTGGGTCGAAGCGGCTATCCGCCGCGCCGCCCGCCTGGGAGATGCCTGGATTGGCGGACCGTCCGCCAGGCTAGACGAAGTGGGGTCGTGTGTCCGCCTCTTCCAGCAAGCACGACGTGAGAACCAATCCCCTACAGCTGACAGCGACATCGCGTTGATCCGCTATGTCTTTGTCACCGAGCACCCGCAGCAGGCCTACGCCACGGTCGGCGACTCGATTCTGAATATTTTTGAGACGACCTATTTTCGCTGGCCGCATCCGGTGGTTAAACGTCCGGCGGGCACCATAACGATTGAACAACTGGCCGAAGATCGGCTGATTCTAGGCAATCCGGCACAATGCATTGAACAGATTAGACGCTTTCGGGATGAGCTGGGCATCACCCATCTCATCTGCCGCATCTCGTTTCCCGGTGTCTCTCGTGAGGCGTCCCTGGCGTCTTTGGAGCTGTTTACGCGCGACGTCTTGCCCGCCTTACAAGCGATGTAAGCCCGGGCAAAAGCTCAAGAATTTTATCCATAAGCGCTTTATCGTATGGAACAACCGAGCCTCAACCAACGACGCGGCGACGGCGTGGTGGTCGCCTGCCGACGTGCAGACGATCGATGGCTGTTTATCCGGCGCAGCGCCATGGTGCGCGCTCCGTTACAAGTCTGCTTTCCCGGCGGTTGGGTTGACGATGGCGAAAGCCAGATTGAAGCGGCCAGACGGGAAATGCGTGAAGAACTCGATGCTGAGGTGGAGCCCTTGCAGTGCGTCTGGCGGCATCAGTTTAGCGAACGCCCACTTACCCTGTGGGGCTGGCTCGCGACTCTCAAATCGCCAAGCGTGACACCCAATCCACTCGAAGTTCACGAGGTGCTGTGGCTCACCGCCGAGGAGGCGGTCAATCACCCTGACATTTTGCCTCGTACCGATGCCTTCATAGCGGCACTACTCAAGACGATTGCCTGATCAGTGCCCGGGCCTAAGCTTTTGTCCATCATTCGTATGGGGACAGACTTGAAATCTGTCCCCTCTAGAAACGTTCTTTTGTAGGAAGGAGCGCAACATGGCTTTATCGATTCAGCCACTAGGCAACACCCTGGGCGCCGAAGTGGCGGGGTTTGACCTCAAACGCGACCTTAATGCCGACACCACTGAAGCCATCAACCAGGCATGGGCGGATTACGTCGTGCTATGTTTTCGCGATCAACATCTGACCCCGCAGGAATTCGTGGTGCTGGCTCGCGTGTTCGGTGAGCCCGTCAAACAGCTCGTTAAGCACCAAGAATTTTCCCTGCCGGACGTACCGGAAGTCTGTATCTTGTCAAGTGACCACCGCGACGCCGTTACCGGCGAACGCGTCTACCAGGGCGGTAGCTGGCACAGCGACCACTCACACATTCCGATGCCGCCACGCGGCACCATGCTCTATGCCCTACAAATACCGGAGCAGGGCGGCGACACGCGCTTCACCAACCAGCGCGCCGCCTACAAGGCCCTGTCCGAGGACCGCAAACAAGCCATCGAAAGCCTCAAGGCAGTGCATGTATATGAAAGCAAATACACCCCTCGTAAAATGCCCACCCGTACGCAAGAAGAAAAAGCCCTTAGCCCAGGCACCAGCCACCCCATCGCCCGCACCCATCCCCCCAGCGGTGAAAAGGCGATCTATCTCAATCCCATTCGCACCGAACGCATCGAGGGTATGTCGGAGGACAGTGCGCAGGAGCTACTCAACGCATTGCTCGAACACTCGACGCAGCCGCAGTTCCAGTACGCCCACCAATGGCGTCTGCACGACGTCATCATCTGGGACAACCGTTGTGCCCTGCACGCCGCCACGTTTGATTATGATTTATCGGAAGAACGGCGCATGCACCGCATTATGATTCAGGGTGAGAAAACGTACTAACCGTTTTTCCGTTGCGGAAAAACGGTTATGCATCATTGCAACAATACGCCACGTGATGCAATTTCTTGAGCAACATC
>JAPULM010000542.1 GCA_027294925.1 bacterium | reverse complement strand
AATCATCGATCACCGTGACCCCGCCCGCCCCTTGCAGGAGCTGCAGACGATGCGGTGCTGACTCGATTTTAGGAATAGCCTGAGCGATCTCTTTGAGTGACAACCCCATTTCCAGCGCCACGCAGGCAGCGCCAAGCATGTTGAGTACGTTGTGGCGCCCTAACACCACGGTGTGCGTTGTCTCGCGATGGCCGTCGCTGTCCACCAACGTAAACGATAATCCTTGGCGACTCTGAACGACATCTTCGGCCCATACACGAAGACCGGGCTGCAAGTGCTCCAGGCCATAGCGCAAGACCGTTATGCTTTGCGTCCGGTCAGCAAGTTTTCGACAACGCGGATCATCATTATTAAATACAGCAATCCCGGACGAGGGCAAGCCTTCGACCAATTCGTACTTCGCCGCCTCAATATTGTCGAGCGTTTTAAAGCGCTCCAGGTGCTGCGGTCCAATCGCCGTGAGGATACCGATCTGCGGACGTACAAAGCACGACAGTGTCCGAATCACGCCGCGACTGTAAGCCCCCATCTCCACGACGAACACCTGATGTTGAGGGCGGAGTTCATCGTTAATAACCCGACAAATACCCAGCATCGTATTGAAACTTTGCGGTGTCTTGAGGGCTTGGAAACGTTCACTGAGAATCGTGTGCAGAAAATATTTAGTTGACGTCTTCCCATAACTGCCCGTAATACCGATAACCGTTGGCGCAAACTGACGTAGTTGCCGCCTAGCAGCGGCAATATAGTGTGCGTTGATCGCCGCCTGGACAGGGGCAAGAAAGAAATTGGCTAGCATCACACCAAGCGGCGCCAGTTGAATGATCATCAGCCCGGCAAGAAGGACTAAACTTGTCGCCGTATAGGTGCCCGCCAAGGTCATGCCTTGAGCAAGCTGCCGCATCGCATAGAAACCGAAACCAGCTGCGGCAACAAGGTCGATCAAGATAGACAGGATGAGAATTCGCTTGGCCCTGGCAGTATAGAGCAGGGCTTTCTTGGCCTCAGGCTGTTTGCGATATCGCAACAGAATGATACCGCCGCAACACGATGCTGTCAGGACAAGGTAGGGACCATAGCCAACCTCGAGCAGCCACAAGGCAAGACATGCAACACCTAGCACGCTGAACAGAAGCATTAGGCGTAGGTCGAAAAACCGTATCAGGAGCCTCGCCAACAGCCACTTGAACAACCGGGCATTCAAGTAGCTATCGAGTTGGAGCATATGGAGCGTACGAGCACTATGCAGCCCGCTCCACACGACCACAAGCAGTAATGAAAACACGATGAGGATGCCGTATAGACTAAAGAGGTGTATGACCATGCCAACCTAAGACCTTGCCGAGTTATTGTCGCAAAAACTTCCCTACGATGAGACGAAATTTGCCGAATTGATCGAGATAGGAAAAGTGACCGGCATGTTGTAGCACAACGAGTTCCGCATTGGGAATGAGCTGGTGCATGATTTTTGCCGAGGCAACCGGCGTGTCTGTATCATTTTCTCCCCATACGAGCAACGTTGGCGCCTGGATAGCAGGCAACTCAGAGGTCAGATCAGCATTGACGAGCTTGACAAACGTTTCGCGGAGTGGTCCGGCCGCGGCATAATCCTGAGACGCAACAGACGCATAAATGCGTTGGCGCATCCGCTCCCCCCATCTGCCGCCGTACGCTGCCAGAAACTTGCCAATTTTGGCCAACGACACACGCACATAATACTTGAATCGTCGCGACGGCCGAATACCGGCACTGTCGACCAGGACAATCTTTCCCACCCGGTCCGGATATGTCGCAGCTAGCTTGATCGCGACCCGCCCGCCATGTGAGTGGGCAATGATATGCGGACGGTCGAGGTGCAGCGCATCCATCACACGCAACACCATCACCATAAAATCGGTGACATTCCACGCCCTCGGTGGCAGCTCACTCTCGCCGTGTCCCGGAAAATCAAGCGCCACAACCGCATAGTGTTTGACGAACTCGTCAAACACCGGTGTCATACTCTCGATTGAGCACCCCCAGCCGTGCAGGAGCAAAACGGACTCACCGGCTCCCGCTGACAGATAGCGTATCTTGACACCGTCAATATCGAGATACGCCATGCTTGTTGTATGCACTGCCGACTTGGGGAACATACTACGTCTCACCGGTCAAGCGCTTGAACAGACACCGTTGCCTGTCATATTTCTCTGGAGGATTGAGCACTAAGGTACAAATTTTACATCTTACTAGCCTTAGGCATGTTGCCAAAATTCAAGGTGATTGAAAAAAAATCCGGTTTCCCAAGCAGCCGTCTCAGGGGCGTCAGAGCCGTGAATCGAATTTTTCTCCAAATCAACCCCCCACTCTTTACGGATGGTGCCTTCGGTCGCTTCGGCGGGATTGGTGGCGCCCATCACCTCACGCAATTTTCGGATGGCATCATCACGCTGGAGCATGACAGGAAGCGCCGGACCAGAAGCCATATAAGACGTTAGACTGTCAAAAAAAGGGCGTTCACGGTGTACATTATAAAAACGCTTAGCATCCTGCTTGGATAGCCAAACCATCTTCATCGCCAAAATGTTAAAGCCCTCTGCTTCGAGGCGCGCCAGAATCTTACCTGTAAGATTACGCTGTACGGCATCCGGTTTAATAATCGTCAGCGTCCGTTCCATGCTCACCTTTCATCGTGTCATGCGAGTATATCTGCCACCATCTCACCAATCGTTGCGGGGCTATCCACCACATGAATACCATTTTGCCGCATCACCGCCATTTTCGAGGTAGCGGTACCTTTCCCACCAGCAATAATCGCTCCAGCATGCCCCATACGCCGCCCTGCTGGTGCCGTCTGACCGGCAATGAATCCCACCACCGGTTTTGGAAATCGGCTGGCAATAATGTAGTCAGAGGCTTCTTCCTCGGCCGTACCACCGATTTCACCAATCATCACCACCACATCTGTCTCCGCATCGCGCTCGAACATCTCCAGACATTCAATATAGCTCAGGCCGCCGACAGGGTCGCCGCCAATTCCTACACATGTGGACTGCCCAATACCGCGTGCCGTAAGCTGCCCGACCGCCTCATAGGTAAGCGTCCCACTACGTGAGATTACCCCAACACGTCCAGGCAGATGAATATGACCGGGCATGATGCCAGCTTTTGCTTTACCAGGCGAAATAACCCCCGGACAATTGGGGCCAATCAAACAAACGTCCTTGCCAACCAAATACCGCCGTACCATCACCATATCGAGAACCGGTATCCCATCGGTGATACAGATAACGAGTTTGATTCCAGCCTCCACCGCTTCCAATATCGCATCGGTGGCAAACGGCGCCGGCACAAAAATAATCGAGGTATTGGCATCTGTCTCGTCCACCGCCTGCGCAACCGTATCAAACAGTGGACGACCTAACGCCGCTCCTCCACCACGTCCGGGCGCCACACCCCCAACATAGCGAGTTC
>JAPULM010000541.1 GCA_027294925.1 bacterium | reverse complement strand
CGTTTCTCTCGTTCTCGACCTCGGCTTGTGCCGCAGCACACGGCGGCGGTGGTCGAGCGGATGACGACTGCGGTGCTGGGGTAGGTGTCACTTTTAGAATTATTTGTCGTATCTCAGAATTATTTGTCGTTTATCCCACATGCTGTTAGCCGACGCCAATGACGAGGTTTTCCCGAGCTGCTTCCACCACTTCCCGCGTCACCCGAGACAGTGCATTGATTTCCACCAGGCGTGCAACCTGAGTCATCAAACGATGCAGTAAGCGGAAGTTCCCTCCTGTAATCCGGATGATGGCCGATAGTACGTCGGTATCATGTAGGCCCGCTCGCGGCAGATCAACGCCCGTTGGCATCCACTGATGCTGGAACAAGTCGCGCACTCCATCGGCACGAAGGGGACGAAATTCGTGCACGAAACCGACGCGTGAATAGAGCTGCGGATAACGCGACAATCGTTTCTCTAAACCAGGCATGCCAATCAATACGACACCAATTCCGCCTTGGTCGAAGATGTCACGCACCTGTTCCAAGCCCGCTGTCTTCAGGCGATCTGTTTCATCGATCATCAACAGGGTTGTGGGGTCGGGCGTCTCCTCACGTTTCTGGGCATAGGTTGTAACGACCTGGAAGACCTCCGATTCTGGTTTTTTGGGCCTCTCGGGTGGTGGAGCGTAAAGCGTATGAATCGTCTGAATAAAAAACGCATTTTTGTTCGCTTCGTCCTGCTGTCGCGCGCGCTCCAGAGGACCTTCCTCTTCGCGCCGCAGGGCTTCTAAAGGGATCGCTCGCAGCCGATTGCGCCACCCCTGGATGTTCTCCTCAATCTGTCGTGGCGAATTGACCACCTGGGGCGTGTAGAAGAGGGTATTGCTGCCGACGAGAGCGGCGAGCGCGACATCAGAAGCGCAGCTATACGGTGTAGAGGCTTCGACCAAATTCCAGTGAGCATAGTGGCGGGCTGAAAGGGTCTTGCCGACGCCCGGTGGGCCGTAACATAATCCAATGTAAGCGTAGCGCCTGCACGCATCGCAGAACTCGGCAAAGCGCCGGTGTTCGGTGGTAATAACAATGTCAGGGAGGCAGGTGGTACTACTCATTGAGATATCGCTTTAATTTCGGGGATTGCGTCTTGGGCGGTGGCATTGCATCAGTCTCTGAGGTCTCCGAGTGTTCCGTCGTTTCGGCCGTGTTCGCATGTCCTCGGTGGGCGTTTAAAAGGGACTCGACAACCTCTTCTCGTTCCTGAAGAATCTGGCGAAGGTCTCGTCGATATTGGTTTCTGGCCTTCATGATATCGCGTAGTGGTACGGTCGCCCCGGCCAGTTCCTGGCAGATGGCCCGACAGAGAAACCGGTCTTGGTAAAATACCCGGATTTCGGCCACATCTCGGGGATCGTAACGGATAATAACCGACTCGCCAACGTACGCTGCTAAGGTCGTGTCGAGGTAACGCATACCAAGAAACCAGATGCCATCGCGGCGCACTTTGCGCGGTTGAGCAACAGTCAACAGCAGTAAATCCAACTGCTCCAGAGAGTCGGGCATTTGCGGTAAGAAGCCACCGGCCTCCCAGCGCTGCTGGGGCGGGACATTGGTTTCACTATGCGGCTGGACGTGATAGACGTCAAAAATGAAGTCGTGAAAGCGCCGCTCAAGGTCGTCGAGTGTCAGCCTCGGCTCATCGCGTACGCCCTGCTTGGGCGGCGCATAGCCGGGTAACTCGCACAGGAACATCTGCTGCACGGTCAGAAAGAACCGTTCAATGCGCCCCCGCCCCCGTGGCTGTCCGGGGATGGAGTTGGTCAGGGTCATTTTCAAATCGATGCCGACTTGCTTGAGATGATTCGAGATGAAATCGCTGCCACAGTCGGTGTAAAACACGAGCGGTACGCCACAGATATGCCACCGAGGATCGTCCTTGCGCCAGATCGCCTGGCGCAGGGCCAACGAGGTGTTAAGCGCAGATGGAGCGTCAAAGGTCAGGAAGTAACCCGCCACGGCGCGGCTATAATCGTCTAACACCACGGTGAGCCAAGGCTTGGCGGGTTCTTTCCCTTCGCGAACCAAGAGTACATCGAGAAAACAGTGATCAGCCTGCCAGATCGCGTTCGGTCCATCGGCTTCTCGACGATGCAGGAGATCGAAGCGCTGTTGGTAGGCTTTCGTGCCCTGGTGGGCTAAGGTCGTTAGACCTAACGGGAGCTGACTGATAATGTTATAGACGATGCCGTAGCTTGGCGGTGCCAGATTATGCTGGCGCGCCAGCTCACAGACCCGTCGGTGGATGATGGCCACAGTGAGCGGGGGGCTCTGGAGAGCCAGACCCTCAATAAACTGACGCAGCTCGGGAGGTAGACGACGATGTGTGCCTCGGTCGGTACGCCGCTTTCGACCGAGACCGGCTAAGCCCTCAGTGTGGTAGCGCTGTATCCATCGTTGCAAGGTGCGAAGCGACATCTGGCGCTGATCGGCGATTGTCGGGAGATCCTCGCGTCCTTCCAGGACAGGTCTCAACACATCGAAGCGCTCCATAGCCTGCGCCCGTTCCTGTTCGGTGAGACCGGTCAACGGCACAACCATAATCGGGATATCCTCTTGAGGTCACGAGTCGTTGGGAATGATTGCCTATGCTTGGGGCAAGAAAAGGAAGGTTTTGTTGCCTCTCTCCCATCTGGCTGTTTTGGGTTGCTTTTAGCCTCAAATTTTGGTAAGAAACACAGTAGGGAAACAATGATAAGATAGAACTGCATTCCCCACGGGTTATTTTACTTTTTGACGGAAACGCCATGCACATCGGATATGCTCGGGTCTCTACCCATGACCAAAATCTTGCGTTGCAACAAGATGCCTTGAAGAAGGCTGGCTGCCAGAAGATCGTCATCGACCGGGTCAGCGGGACGGTGGCCGAGCGGCCTGGACTAGCGCAGATTAAAGAACTCCTGCGTGAAGGCGATACGCTTGTCGTCTGGCGCTTCGACCGCTTGGGGCGGTCGATCAAGGATTTGATTGCGTGGGTCAACTGGCTTGAGCACGAGGGCATCGGTCTGCAAAGTCTTCAAGAGGCTATTGATACGACCTCAACCAGTGGCCGGTTGATCTTTCACATCTTCGCGGCACTGGCGGAATTTGAGCGGCAGTTGATTCGGGACCGAACCCAAGCCGGGCTCAAAGCGGCCCGAGCCCGAGGCCGTTTCGGTGGACGGCCAAAGGCCTTGAAGCCTGGCCGGCAAAAACGCGCCGTGCAGCTCTACTACAAGAAAGAACTCACAGTGAAGGAGATCTGCGAGATGATGGGCATTTCCAAGCCAACTCTCTATGCCTATGTTCGCCAAGCTCAAGCCGCCTCGTAGCCTGGCTCCGCCCCTCACCACACGAAAGGGATCAGCATGCCCAAAAAATCACGAGGGCAAAAACGACAGGCCAAGACGACAAAGCGCCAACAGCGTCAAGCGAGACAACCATCATCATCGCCGATGTCGTTGCCGGACATGTACCAGTTTGGCGACCCGCCTGGCGTGCCACAAGGATTTCGTCCAATTAGCATGACCCAGGCAATGATGGAATTTGCCGCGCCGATCATGGCTTACGTCGAACACGGCACGGTCCAGGACCCCAATGACGCCTTACAGATCGGCCTACAGCTATGGAATAGCACCCTGCCCGAAGTCCCGGTGGCTATGTGGCAATCTCGGAGGGAGATCATCGCCCAAATTGAGACAACCTTACAGATGGACCAGCAGGAAGCGGATGCCTTCTTTGATCGGATGATCGAGCGCAAGACCTATTTGTTTCCCGACGAGATTCAGCCCGAAGGGGCCATGACGATGTTTATGCGCAAGGAGGTCGATTATCTCATTACGCCGTTTGAGGAGAGCCAACTGCACCTCTCCGACGAGCTCGTCCCAGCGGATCGTGACGATGCACCGTTTCTCGATGCCCTGCACCGGCTGGATGCACGTATTGACGAAGGCGATGACTACGGCGACTGGGAAGCTGACTTTTTCGCGATGCAGGAGCTCTGCTGCGGGCGCTATCGCCACTGGCTCCTCGCCAAGGGGGTACCGGAGACGTTTAGTCAGCAGCTCTCGTTCTGTCTCGAACCCTACCTGAATTTCATCTATCAATACGATGCCGGCAATGTGCAGGAAGTCTTGCCGTATGCCATTAAAGAGTTTTTCATGGATTGGCTGATGCGCAAGGTGATGGTTAAACCGCCTGAATATCCGCAATGGCTGCCTGCTGTTCGTCTCTTCTATCACTTTTTATCCGAAAAGAGCTATCTCGATGATCCAGAGCCGATCATGGCAGCCGTGCATGCAATTGAACCAGAGTTCATCGCGATGGTGAAACAGCGATCGTGAGAGGCCGAGGCGGAGAAACTCTGATGGCTCACCCCATCATTCTGAGTGTGTCCGTGAGGAGACTTTCGGGATTGGAGTGACCTGATCATCGTCGCACGACAAATAATTCTGAAATACGACAAATAATTCTAAAAGTGACAGTGGTGTGTCTCCATCCTTCTATTTTTATTACCGATAACATCTTTTATCAAGAGTAATCTTGGGCACAAAAAATATACGCATGCGCGTAACTTTTATATAATTTCGCTTGCATCTCTGAATCGAGTGGC
>JAPULM010000540.1 GCA_027294925.1 bacterium | reverse complement strand
CCGTATTACAGCAAGCAGGATTTGAGCTGCATCCGGTTGCGTTGCAAATGACGCATGATGGCACGTTCCCGAGCGTTCCATTTCGAGCCCCAAATCCTGAGGTGCCGGATGCCATGCAACTCGGGGTTGAGCTTGCCCGTGAGGTGCAGGCTGATGCCGTATTTGCCTGTGATCCTGATGCCGACCGTATCGGGGTCTGCTCGCGTACGGCGGAGGGGGACTATCGCTTCCTGAACGGCAATGAGATCGCGGTTTTGGTCACCCATTACAAGTTGGAGCAGCTGCGGCGTCTTGACCGTTTGCCGGCCAAGCCCTTGGTGCTTAAAACGGAAGTGACGACGGAACTCCTACGACCCATTACGGCGCACTTTGGGGGCGTTCTGATTGGCGATTTGCTGGTGGGTTTCAAGTATCACGGCAATGTTTTAGAGCGCTTGGAAAGGGACGGTTGTTTTGCTTCCGTTGAGGCGAGTTTGGACGATTTTGTTATTGCAGTAGAAGAGAGCCATGGTATTCTGGTGACGCCGGAGATTCGCGATAAAGATGCTGCCGGAGCGGCAATTTTGTTGGCGGAGCTGGCAGCCCTGCAGCGGCAACAAGGGGCAACGGTGCTGGACTATTTGGATGACATCTATAAACGCTACGGCTATTATGCCAACCTGTTAGCATCAATGGTGATGACCGGCGCAGAGGGGTTAACGCATATTGAAAAAATCCAACACACGATGCGTCAACACCCACCCCAGCAGGTGGCCAATTGGACGGTGACGGCGTGGGGGGATCACTGGGATGAAACGGGTGTGCATGGCCCATTTAAATCCGGCACGGATCGCGCATCGCGAAACGTGCTGACCTTTCGGCTAGCCAATGATGCCCGGGTGACGATTCGGCCTTCCGGTACGGAACCGAAAAATAAAATTTATATCGAGGTGCCGGCTCAGCCCCTCGGTGCTCACGCCAGTCGACAAGCGCTGGCTCAGAGCAAAGCTGAAACGGATGCTATTGCGCAGCAGATTGCTGACGATTTTACACGCCAGATGTTAGCCATCATCGGCGTTCAATTGCCTGACTATGCGTTACGTTTGTCAGGCTTGTTAGCGCTTGACAAGCGCCTTGATTTTGTTAATCAGTTTATCCCGGCGTTTGAAGCGCGCATGCGGACCTGCTGTGCGGGTGAAACGAGTCAGGCAGGCGTCTCACAGTGGATTGATGTGCATCTGTCTTCGTATGGCAAGGACGCCCGCGATCTGGTGCGTGATGCTCTGCTAGCCTATCTGTGCGTAGAGCGAGAAAAAATAGCATCAGCAGAGGCTCGGCATGTGACGCCGCGTCAGCAACACCTGGATGCCATGCAGCAGGTCTTTTTTCATCATGGTACGAACCATTCAACAACTGCGTGAAGATAGCCGGTGCATTTTTGCTGCCGGGGTGGCAGCCGTCGACCCGGCTATCGCGGTGCAACGCGCCGTTACCTACCAAGATGGCATACTGTGGATTGATGGAACGACATATGACCTGCGACATTATGACCATATCTATGTCGTAGGCGGCGGCAAAGCGGGTGCCACGATGGCGCAGGGACTTGAAACGGTGTTGGGGGAGCGGATCACTGCCGGCTCGGTAACGGTTAAATATGCCCACTTGGCGCCAGTTTCGCATGTTACCCTACACGAGGCGGGTCATCCTATTCCGGATACGGCGGGCGTGCAGGGAGCAGAAGACCTGATACGGCTTGCCGAACAAGCCACAAGCAATGATCTGGTGTTTTGTCTCCTCTCTGGCGGTGCTTCCGCATTGCTGCCGGTGCCCAAGGCTGGCATTTCTCTTGCCGAGAAACAACAAGTTACGAGCCTGCTTCTGGAATGCGGTGCCGGCATCGAGGAAATGAATACCATCCGTAAACACATCTCCCGCTTGAAAGGTGGCCAGTTGGCGCGCTTAGTGGCCCCGGCGACACTGATCACTCTGGTATTGTCAGACGTGGTGGGGGATCGGTTCGACGTTATTGCGTCAGGTCCCACCGTTCCTGATCCGACCACCTACCAGGACTGTCTTGATATTGTAACCCGATATGATCTCCTGGAGCGTCTGCCGCGTAGCGTTCGTGCCCACTTGCAAGCTGGGCAGGCGAAGGTGTACCCTGAAACGCCAAAAATAGCTGACGCTGCTTTCGCCCGTTGTCAGACGGCGATGGTTGGAAGCAATCGTATCGCCTTGCAAGCAGCGCGTGAAATGGCCCTGGCTTTGGGCTATGCGACGCTTATCCTGTCATCTTCTATCGAAGGTGAAACACGTGAAATTGCCCGTATGCACGCCGCCATTCTGCGCCACATACGTCAGTATGGTGAACCACTTGTACCACCAGCTTGCGTGATTTCAGGCGGCGAAACCACAGTTACCCTGCGCGGAGATGGAAAAGGTGGGCGTAATCAAGAATTTGTGTTGGCGGCGGCGCTGGCTATTGATGGACTTGACAACGTCGTTATCCTGAGTGCAGGTACAGATGGTACGGATGGGCCGACGACAGCGGCCGGTGCGCTAGGCGATGGCCAGACGATAGGGCGGGCCCGATCTTTGGGGATGGAGCCCCAAGATTTTCTGATGCGGAATGATGCTTATCACTACTTTAAAGGGTTGGACGATTTACTTATTACCGGCCCAACGGGTACAAATGTCATGGACATTCATCTGCTGTTAGCTGTATAGACCCGCAAGGAGGAGACACTGTGGAGTTGGGATTGCGTGACAAGGTGGCCATTGTTACCGGCGGTAGTCGGGGCATTGGCAAGGCTACTGTGTTGGACCTCGCCAATGAGGGCTGTAAAGTGGTGTTTTCCGCCCGTGGTGAGGACGCTTTGCGTGATACGGCGCAGGTGGCTAAAGGCACAGGTGCGGAAGTGTTGTCGGTGCAGGCTGATATGACCCAGACCGAAGATATCGAACGCTTGGTGCGCGAAACGATTATGGCCTTTGGGGGTATCGATATTTTAGTGAATAATGTTGGCGGTTCACGCGGCGGCATGAACTGGGATGCGTCCGATGAAGTATGGGCCGAGGCGCTCTATCTCAACCTGTTTGCCGCTGTCCGGGCGTCGCGCTTTGTTATCCCTGAGATGCGCAAACGCGGCGGTGGTCGCATTATCAATATTTCATCAATATATGGCCGTGAGGCCGGTGGTCCGATGACCTACAATGCCGTCAAGGCAAGTATGATTAGTTGGTCAAAGTCGCTTTCCAAACAACTGGCTAAAGACGGCATCCTGGTGAATGTTGTTGCACCTGGATCGATTTTGTTTCCCGGCGGCTCGTGGGAACGGCGGCAGACAGAGAATCCGCAATTTATCGATAACTTCGTTCGTACGGAAATGCCACTTGGCCGTTTTGGCCAGCCGGAGGAAGTTTCTGCCTTGGTGATCTTCTTAGCTTCAGCGCGTGCCTCGTTAATGACCGGTGCCTGTGTTAATGTTGATGGTTGCCAGTCACGCTCCAATATTTGACCATCTTAGGGTGACGATTGATGATAGAACATACGACAGTTGAAACCTGAGAGTTGACGCCATATAGAAGACGCGTTATTATTTACCATCTGCTTCAGGAGCAACCTCTGAAGTTGTGCATCTCAATATCTATAGGCCAGCCTCACCTTGTTCAGGACATCCAAAGCAAGAATCTGTTCAGATTGTGGTGCCTGCGGCATGCTGCCCATTATCTGCCCGTTTTGTGAATGCGTTTACAGGGTTACTGCGTCCTATGCCTTAGGAGGAGGACATGGGGAAAAATCTTTATGTTGGTGGCTTACCTTATACTGTGACTGATGAGCAGCTGCAGGAGCTTTTTGAAGCGCACGGCCCAGTTGAGTCTGCCCGTGTGATCACCGACAGATACACCGGGCAGTCTCGTGGCTTTGGGTTTGTAGAAATGGACGCCGAAGAGGGCGCACAAAAAGCTATTGAGGCTCTGAATGGTACAAATATGGGGGGGCGAACGATTACGGTGAACGAGGCTCGACCTCGCGAAAATCGTCCTGGTCGTGGTCCCGGCGGCGGTGGTGGCGGTGGTGGCGGTGGTGGCGGTGGTGGCGGCGGCGGTGGCGGCGGCAATCGTAGCCGCTGGTAATACCGATTCGCGGTTGACGCCGTAAAACCCAATGCTTCAGCTTTGGGATGTAAGGTGTTTTCTTCGCCTTCAGGCTGTGGTTTTTAAGGGCATGCCGTCGACATGCATACTATACTGCGCATACCATAGTCGCCCGAGCTCCTCGGGCGACTTAAAACGTACGCTTCGGCGCAAAAAGTTCTTCGGAAGCTCAAGTTCTTTAGGCTTGGAATGCACCAAATAAGCGATCCCAGGCAAAGATAAATGCAAAAAGTATAGTGCTCGAAAACCCCTACCACATTCCACACATGCGCTGCCTTTACATCCGTCTTACGAAAAGGGAAAAGCAGTGAAATCCCTTGGCAAACAACCCCCCATCCTATAGGCGTAAGCCAATACTCCAGTACGGTTATACTAAAATTCCTCTAATCATCACATCGAAAAGAACCTGCTCTTGGTGTTAACTGTATCGGCTATTCCCATAGCTGAATAAAGGGAACAACCATGGTCAGCGATGATTAAGCGGTATATTAAAGCGCCAAAGTGGAAATTTAGCCTGGAATGTGGCGAAGCAAAATAATGCGCAATCAGTAGTTAAACTTAAGATGGGTTTGTTGCACACTTACGCAGAAATTACACCGCAAAGGGGTCGAGGTAGAAATGAGAAGCTATGGGGGGCTCGTGTAAGACATTGTATTTATTGGTGCCGGAGGTCGGAGTCGAACCGACACGAGGTTACCCTCACGGGATTTTGAGTCCCGCGCGTCTACCAGTTCCACCACTCCGGCACACCGGTGGTAGAGGGATAACTTAATCTTTGTATCCAATACTGTCAAGAACTTATTGAGGCTGCGATACTGAACCGCTGTAGGGCTTGGATTTTCGGACCTCCCCCCGCAGGTGGTGGGACAGGTGCAGCATCTTGTGCGTGATGCTCTGGGCATTGCCCTGTTTGCAAGTCGTGATACAGCATGGCGGCGCAGTTGGCCCTGGCGTGATCCGTACCGTCGGGCACAAGCTCCGTAGCGCTTGCCAAAGCCGGATTACCTGTAACAACAATGGACGCTACCCCGCTAAACTGTGGGATAATTGCGTTACGCCGTACAATTAATTGGCACAGGTGAATCCTCAATGAGTGTTGCCTGCTGCCGGTGGAAGCGAGATCAAGGGCGGACGCGTTCGCAGTTTGGCCATTGGCGTTGGCTGGTTATGATCATTAACCTGAGCGAATTGTATGGTCATAGGCGAGCGTACAACCGGCCATTGCCCTTTGAGATGGTTGGTGGGCTCGTCACCGCTGAAACTGAGGTAGCTATATTTTCCGTAATGTGGCAATTTACGCGCCAGTCCCGGCAGGGCCTGGGGTCGATCGGCGCCTAGCCAGGCGATCGGCAGTTGCGCGTTGAATGGGTGCCGAGCGGTCACCACAATGGCGTGCTCAGCACGTTGTAATTCGGCCTTGGCAAGACGAAGAGCGTTGGGCTGCATAGCGATATCATAGGCGGACAGGGCGGTGTCGAGCAGTGAGCGCCAGCGGTTTTCCCAGCCACAAAGCCATATGGCTCGGTCAGCCGGTAATGAGGTGAACGTATCATCCCAGCGTATCTCAATCTGATGCGGCGCTTTTTGTTGCCATGTTTTGGCCAGATGCATGTACCCCTGTCGTACGGCTGCCGACGCAGCTGCCGGAAGGATTAGCATCAGTCGTTGGGCGCCAAACAATTGGGAGAGAGCTGGTGGAATCTCTCGGCGATGCAGACGTCGAAATACATCGAATTGCGGATCGATATCCAGCCGTAGCGGCCGGGCCGGTAGGCGTAGGGCCAGTTCCAGACGTTTATCGCGCATCAGGACGGTTGTTTGAAATGCCTGTTTTTGACCTGCAAGCGTAACGGCTATAGGAATGTGCAGACGATACGTCGGCCCAGTTTGTTCCTGTTCAATGACCGTGGTGAGCAGGTAGCCAGCGTCATCCGCACGGATGCTTGCCTTGCCAAGCCGTAGCTGTGGCGCCCCTGGCCGCGCAATCCATTGAGCAAAGATATCTTGCGGGTCTATAGTTGCCGTTATGCCAAAGCTCCGCAGCAGGTCGCCGAACGTCGCCGGTCGGAAACGATGCTTGTGATAAAAGGTCTGTAAGGCTTGGATAAAGGCCGTATCGCCCATCTGGCGGCGCACCATGTGAAAGACCATCATGGCTTTGCTATAGCCTACTGCCTCGCTCACAGCATTGTGACGCGCCTGAAACGCTGTCAGGGGAAAATCGCCTTGTGCAGCAACATAGTCGGTATACTTTTGCAGGGTTGTACGACGGTATGCGGTGTCCGTACCACGTTGTTCCCGAATGAGATGGTCGGCCAGGTAAGCGGTTAGACCTTCGGACCAATTGCCTTCCGATGCATCGATGAAGACGCTGTTGCCCCACCAGTTATGCAGAATCTCATGCGGGTATGAGGTGTGCAAAATGAACGGGAAACGGATAACGCTTGAACCCATTAAGGCAAAAGAGGGCATCCCATAGCCGCTTTCCCAAAAATTTTCCACCAGGGCGAACTTGGCATAGGGATACGGTCCGATAAGCGCTTGATACATGGTGATGTATTGCGCCGTGGCGTCCAGATAGATCTGGGCCAGCGCCGCATCTGGGGTGCGTAAGAATACCATCGCCTGTAGCGGACCGGCGGTCTGATGATAGTCGGTGTAGGTGCCGCCCACTAAGTAGATTTGTTCTTGCGGTTCTGGCGATACCCAACGCACGTGGGTGCCGTCATGCATACGTTCGTGCCGGGTTCGTCGCCCTTGGCTTACGACATCCCAAGCGGGCGGCAACTGTGCATCAAGGGTGAAGGTGAGGCGCACGTTTTCAACTTGTGGATACCAATAGGTTGGAGCGGCCAAAAAAATTCCGTTATGGGTGATGGCGCCGGCCGTTCCGTGGACGTTGCGCGTCTCGTTCGAATTGGGCTGTAAAGGCGGCACGATTTGACCGGTGTAATGCAGCACAAACGTGTGCCTATCCGGGGGGAGCGTGACGGTATACGATGTGGTCGGCATGGCACCCGGGGGCCTCTGCGGCGTCATCGGTCGCGGTGTCAACTGGACGCCGGGTGTCGACGTGGTAAGCTGTAAGCCGGCATGTAAACGAAATTCCAGGGTGTTCCCCATATCTTTGGGAATGGAGATCGTATCGGTTGCTTGAAGGCGGTGTTGGTCTGGTTGTAATACGATGCGGAGGTGGTGCTGAATGATGGGCTGGGCAAGCAGTATATGGGGTAATATGAGCGACAGAAGTACGGGCAAGACGCCAACTTTGCCGGGTTTTGAGAGGTTGGCTTTTAGGCGTCGCATGGTGCGTTCAAGTTACACTGATGAGTTGGTTTAAGCGGGTAACGCAGCCATTGGCTCACGCAGCAATTGGCCGGCGCCGTGAACCGGTTCATCGACCCCCATACGGCGAAGACTTAGCCACATCGATGTTTGATTAGAGGTCAACACCGGTTTCCCTAGTTCTTGCTCGAGGGGCTCGATAATATCGGCGGTGGGCAGGTTGGTGCATGAGATGAAGAGCGCTTCGGCCGCCGCACGGTCGGCCTGTTTGGCTAGCTTATACGTCTCTGCCTGAGAGATGAGGGGCACCTTGAGGCTGTCACGTTGTAAAAAACTTTCCAATCCGACCGTCTCAAAACCCAATTCTTGGAAGAATGCCATTTCCTTGTCGTTAATATCTTGTGGATACGGCGTGACTACTGACATGTTTCGTACCCCGAAGTGCCGTAGTGCCTCGGTGACAGCGGTTGCTGTGGTTGAAGCGGCAACACCGGCGGCTTGCTCAATTTGTGCCGCGATGCGTTTATCGTATCCGCCGGTTTCGAGCGAGCTGCCGCTGGTGCAGGCATAGATGATAAATTGTAGTTGGGCAAAGGCCAGACGTCGGGCGTCCTCATCCAGATAGTCGAGCATGCCAGACAAATCTTCCGGTGACAATACCCCTTGGGCACGATACATGCGCTGCACGTGTATCGTTACACCCTCGGGTGCCCAGCGTGGAAATTCACGCTCGACAGTAATATTCACCGGTGGAATTAACACGCCAAGCCGCCGCCATCTAGGCATGGTCTTGTCTCCTTTATATTATTACCAATCATCATCAATAGCGCTTTCGCCGCCGTACGATGCCGGTACGGCGACGCAGCGGCACCGCCCATAAGAAACCGACCACAAATCCACCGATGTGCGCCCACCATGCAACACCGCCAGCCTGCTGGGCGCCGGCGGCAGCCAATGATAGCGTACCACTAAATAGTTGCGCGAGAAACCAAAAACCGAGGAAAAAGACGGCGGGCAACTCAACGATCTGTATAAAGAAAAAAATGGGTATTAGGGTAACGACCGTCGCATGCGGGAAAAGTAGCAAGTACGCACCCATGACGCCGGCGATGGCGCCACTCGCGCCGACGGTGGGAACGGTTGAGAGCGGGTTGGTGACAATATGGACGGCGCCGGCGGCCAGCCCACTGAGCATATAAAATAGAAAAAAACCGGCGCGCCCCAGGCGATCTTCTACGTTGTCGCCGAAGATCCATAACGACCACATATTGAAGATAATATGCATCCAACCGCCGTGCATAAACATAGAGGATAGGAGCGTGAAGTAGTTGGCCTGGAGGCGAGGATGCGTGAAGCGCAATGGCACAATGCCCCAGTGTTGAAAAAATTGATCCAAGGCTTGTGTACTAAGACTGATTTCGGCGAGAAAGGCAAGGACATTGACCCCAATTAGACAAAGCGTGACCAACGGAAAGCGCGAGGACGGGATCGTATCACGGAGTGGAATCATGGGGTGATCTTGCCTGCAGCAATTTGGTTACAGGACGGCTAACTCGCTATCGCGTTGATCCGTGATAAACATGTAACCTGGGGCATGGGTAATCGCCAGTGCCGGTTTAACCTGCATGATCACGGCTTGTGGGGTAACGCCGCATGCCCAGAACACCGGTGTTTCGTCGGTAGCAATGGGGACAGCATCACCGAAGTCCGGTTGTTGGAGATCACCAATCCCCAGTACCGTAGGGTCTCCAATATGCACGGGTGCACCGTGGACGGCCGGAAAACGACTGGTAATTTGTATGGTGCGCGTCACCTGGGCGTGCGAGATCGGTCGCATACTAACCACCATCGGGCCTTGGAAAACACCTGCAGATTTGCATTGCTGATTGGTGATGAACATCGGCACGTTCACCCCCAATTCAAGATGACGAATACCAATGCTGGCATCCATCATTGGATGTTCAAAAGTGAAACTACAGCCTAGCAAAAAACTGACCAGATCATCTTGCCAGTAAGACATGATGTCGGGGGCTTCGTCGATCAGCTCACCGTGCCGGTATACACGATAACGTGGGATGTCAGTGCGGATATCAGCGCCAGGCGCCAGCCCACGAGGCTCGGGGTCGCCCACATCAAGAACCTCTAGCAACGGGCAAGGTTTTGGGTTGCGCTGGCAGAATAACAAGAAGTCGTAGGCCAACTTACGGGGTACGATGGCCAAGTTCGCTTGGGTGTAGCCCGGCGCAAGACCAGAAGTCGGGCGTGTCCATTGCCCTGCACGGATGCAATGACGAACCTGTTGGGTAGGCAGAGCAATAAGGTCGGACATCGCGAGTTCAGACACGGCCATGAAGTGCTCCTTACAGCGTCTTCTAATGCCTCGCACATGGGGCGCGCCAAAACCGTTGCCGATGGCAACCTTCACTGAGCTGTCTTGTCGCGCCGGTTAGTCCGCAATAAACGAGTGGTGTAATGCAAGACTAATGCTCCGCCGATTCCGCCTCCATATCGATGAGCGTCTGGTCTGCACGGGTGATTGCGGCTTCGACCGAGCCATAGCGTGGCCAAAAGCGAAACAGCAGTGCAATAATCAGACTCGTGCCAATACACACACCTGCGAATGTTACCAGTATGGCGCCAGTACTCATGGTTCTCTTCTCTCTGCCAGGCTAGGATTGTGTCTTGTCTTCAGTTGCCTCAGGCGGTTGTGTGTCAGCAGGTTTATCGGGTGTGACGCCGCCAATTCGATGTTCACCGGTGGGTGGGGGCAGTCCCAGGTCGGGCTCCAACTCGGATTCTGCTTCGATGGGTTTGTCAGTAAGTGGTTCTGACCTTAGGTCATCAAGCGGAATTGGTGCAGGGGTCAGCTCTTGTGCATCGGATACTGGCGTGTCGGGCATGTCTTGAGACTCGACTGGTGCAAAGCCACCATCAGGACCGGGCATTTCAGATAACTCGTCGAAAAATAAAGTTTCCGTATTGGGATCAATGGGCAACGAGAGGGTAATTTTTATTTCTGGTTCTTCCAACGCCCCAGCTTGTGGTTGGGCACGATCAGAATCAGACTCGGCATCTGTTGCGGATAATACATCTTGTTGGTCAGGCAGGTCAAGTATCTCTGGTTCTTCCTCCTGCGTGCTGTCCTCTAGTTGGAAATCCTCTAGCTGGAAATTGTCAGGTAATTGGATGTTTCCGGATACATTCGACTCTACGGAATCCTTTTCAGCGGGGTCTTGAGACTGAAAATTGTCAGGTTCTGCGAGCGCTTCCGACGCCATGTCCGGTTGGGGTTTGCTCATTTCAGCATCCATTATCGTCAATTGTTCCTCGATGAACGTTTCATCGGGGTCGGGAGATTCTAACATGGTCGAGTCAAGATCCAGAGGCACCTCTAGCTGCAGGGAGGCTTCTTGCCCCACATCCGGTTCGGAGAAATCTTCTGGCTCGATGTCAGGTTCGACATCAGCAGCTTGGTCGTGCGAGATGTCGTCCGGCTCAATGATTGCTGATTCTGGTTTGCTGAACGAGTCACGTAGCTCTTGCAATTCATTCATGTCAATGACATCGGTTACATTTTCCGTAACAGAATCCTCGAAAAATGTCTCCGAACTAATCGTTTCGTCGCCAATGTCTAGGTTTAAGATCTCTGCCGTGACAGGGTCTTGCAAAATGCGGTGAAGCTCGGCGGTATCGCTTGTGGCTTGACGATTCGGTGTTTCATTATCGGCTAAGTCAGAATCTTGGCCCAGCTCGCCAAGCAGTTCGTCAGGTACAAAGAATTGCCTGGTAAGAGCCCCAGGCGCTTGATTCGGTTCAGGTGTCGCGTTCACAATGTCATCATCAAGTCGAATATCAACTTCCTCTTCCGTTTCCTGATCTATCTCTTCAGACTCAACAAGCATTTGGGTACCGAGGAAGTCGTTGTCAGTACCGAACTCACTACCATTACCATTTAAACTACCGGCTCCGACAATAGAAACTAAATCAAGTTCACCAGGTTGTATGATGGACAGGCCAATTTGTTGTTTGAAGGTAACTAGGTCGATACTACATTTACGGCATGCATCAAGATAGTCGTGACTCACGTAAGCACATTTTGGACACTTCATTTGTATTCTCCCTCATCCTCACGTCTGTTGGGCAAGATGGCGGCGGAATGCTAATAGTTTGTCAGGCAATAACCGACTCTTCATCGGCATGACCGCATATCTCCTCAAGTGAAAATTTATTAGTTGTTAGCTCGCCAAGATAATGTTTTCCTGATGCTCACCAAAGACTTGACGGAAGGTGTCGGCAATTTCGCCGAGCGTTGCATATGCTTCGACGGCTTCAATGATCAGCGGCATTAAATTGTCCGTGCCCCGTGCTGCCACTTCCAAGCGGGCGAGGATTATTTGAACCTTGCTAGCGTCGCGTCGTCCGCGCAAAGATTGCAAGCGCTCAACTTGGCGACGTTCCACCGCAGGATCAATTTGCATCAGGGACGGTTCAGGCTCTTCAATTTGATACGCATTAACGCCCACAACAATACGTGATTGTGCTTCGATTTCTTGTTGGTAGTGGTAAGCACTTTTTTGAATTTCGTTTTGTGGAAAACCCAATTCGATTGCTTTGACTGCTCCGCCCATGTCATCAATTTGCTCAATGTAGGCTCGCGCTTGCGCTTCGATCGAATCGGTTAAAGACTCAATCGCATAAGCGCCGCCTACAGGATCCACGCTGTTGGTAACCCCCGCTTCGTAGGCGATAATTTGTTGGGTGCGTAAAGCAATTTCAACCGATGCTTCGGTTGGCAGCGCCAGCGCTTCGTCACGCGAATTGGTGTGCAGAGATTGGGCGCCGCCCAACACGGCAGCTAGGGCTTGCAGGGCCACACGAACCACATTGTTGTCTGGCTGCTGAGCAGTCAAACTGCTTCCGGCAGTCTGAGCATGAAAGCGCAACATTTGCGCCCGTGGTTCGGTGGCATGGAATCGGTCACGCATCAGGCAAGCCCACAGGCGGCGAGCGGCGCGGAATTTGGCGATTTCTTCTAAGAAATGGTTGTGTACATTGAAGAAGAAGGATAATTGGGCGCCAAATTTGTTGACGTCGAGGCCCAGCTCGATGGCTGTCTTGACATAAGCAAGGCCGTTCGCCAAGGTAAAAGCCACTTCTTGCACAGCGCTTGAGCCGGCCTCGCGAATGTGATAGCCGCTGATACTAATGGTATTCCAACGTGGGAGTTCTTGCTCGGCATACGCAAAGACATCGGTGATGAGACGCATAGATGCCTCTGGTGGGTAGATATAGGTGCCACGGGCAATGTACTCTTTTAAGATGTCGTTTTGTACCGTTCCGGTGAGTTTCTTAGGGTCAATACCTTGCTTCTTGGCCACCGCAATATAAAGCGCCAGCAACGTCGCCGCTGTTGCATTGATGGTCATCGATGTGCTGATTTGGTCCACAGCGATGCCGTCAAACAGCGTTTCCATATCTTCAAGCGAGGCAATCGCGACACCTACTTTGCCTACTTCACCGGCAGCCATCGGGTGGTCGGAATCGTAACCAATTTGGGTCGGGAGATCAAAGGCGACGCTCAAGCCCTTTTGCCCTCGCGCAAGCAAAAATTTGTAGCGCTGGTTGGATTCTTCGGCCGTGCCGAAACCTGCATATTGTCGCATGGTCCACAGGCGGCCACGGTACATGGTGGGATGCACGCCCCGGGTGTACGGAAATTGGCCTGGGAAATTAAGCTGCTCCAGGTAATTGTCGGGTCCGAAGTCCGCCGGCGTGTAGAGGCGCTTCAGGGGGATATCCGACAAGGTGGCAAAATGGTCCTGCCGTTCCGGAAAGCGTTTGAGCGCCGGTTCAACGACTTTGGTATGCCAGTGTTCTTGCTGTGCGGCGATTTCGTCGCTATCATGATGTGCAGTCATGACGATGCTCCTGTTGTCGCAGATGAGAGGCGGTAGCCGTGTAGTCGGTAAATGGGAGCGTATAGGACGCAATGACGCGCCATGCTGATGCCGGTTGGCTTGATGACAACATGCAGTAATGAATGGATATAACCTTATCAATAATATCTAAATATTGTCCCACACAGAGAGCGAAAATGTCAAGAGAGGGAGCGGAGAAGGTAGCGTATGGTAACGTTTGATATAGAACGGTTGCGTCAGGCCGTGCAGGCTGATCCGGAACATGTGGATACGCGTCTGGCGCTTTTGCGGGCTTTGATAACAGTTGAGGCCTGGGAGGAGGCTGAAAGCGTTGGAGAGGTTCTCTTGCGTATGGCGTCGCCGGCGCTGCTGAGCCATACCCTGATGAGCATCATATATGACAAACAAAAGCGCCGAGATGATGCCATCTGCCAGTGCAGGTTGGCCTTAGAACGTGAGCCGGAAGATCTCTTGTCGCAATACAACCTTGGTGTCTTACTAGCGCAGCAAGACGACTTTGAAGCTGCTGTCACCCAGCTCCAAAACGTAACAACGCAGCATAAGACATGGCCTGTGGCGCATTACAATCTAGGCGTTGTACTGTTGCACCTAGAGCGCTACGCCGAAGCCGCTGAGGCATTCGAAAATGCCATTGACCATTGTGACGGTTATCCCGAGGCCCATTTCAACAGTGGCAATGCGCATGCCATGCTGGGCTTACCAGCCGACGGTGGGTTGGATTACTATGAGGTCGATTGTGCGACTAATGCCTACAAACGCGCCATTCAACAACGTCCAGGCTATACGGCCGCATTGTATAACCTCGGCATGTTATACGGACGTATGACGTCATCGGAAGGCGTACGGGTTTGGGAGCAATATCTCGAAGCCGCACAAAACCTGCCTGATGAGGAAATTTGGTGTATACGGGCGCGAGAGTATCAGCGTGATTTGCAAGACCGCCTGCGTTAATATTGCGTGTCGTGACTGCCCGACCCAGCTGCCAGTCACCGCGTGGTTGAGAAATGGCTTGGAAGGAAGACGACAGATGACCCCGGACACGCGTTCCAGATTCCTCAAAGTGGTTGGCCTTATTTGGGGCGGTGCGATTGTGGCGATCATTATGGTGGCGCTGTTAGCACCCCATGTCGGCCGTATGGCAGATTTTGTTTTGCATCAGACGGCTTACCGGGATTGGTCGCGTCTCACCTTGCACGTCGAGCGAGGTTTTTTTGATCTGTCCACCCCGCTGGATACCATAAAGAGTTATTATAGCGCTCTGTACCGCGAGGATGCTGTTGCCATGCAGCAACTGACAAATGGCGTCTTGCAGGAACAGATGCGGTTGCGGATGTCCAAATCGCAGCCAGCTACCGGACCCAGCGTATACCGCAGCTATCTGCAGGCTGCGAAGTCAGAGGCACAAAACGTCATGGTGGTCGAGAAGTTTCACCTGTTTTGGCAACAAGGTTTGCGTTTCCACCTGCGTCAAAACGGCGTGGCGTGGCGTATTGACCATGTGCGGCTGCTGCCTTAAACGTCAACCATCGCGCAGCACTTAGCTGCTTAACGGCTGACGTTTGTTTAGATTTGGGGGCATCCATTGGCGCTGCGACGGGGGCACATCATTTCATACCTGATTTGGGACATACTGGTCGTTGTAGGGGTCGCATTCGTTGCCATTCATATCCCATTGCATTTCGTCTTTGACCAGTCCGATC
>JAPULM010000054.1 GCA_027294925.1 bacterium | reverse complement strand
ACAGGAAGCGCGCCCCGGTGCGGCGTATATTCGGGTTGAGCCCCGGCGCATTATATCATGGGACTACGGAGGTGAGACTGACAAGGGCTAGGTCATCCGGCCTTTTCAGCCTGCGGCAAGATGGATGGACCGCAAGAGGTTGTGTCTGTGGTTACGGCAAAAATGATGCAATAGCGTCATCGGTGACCTATCTTAGATTTGGCCAATATATCTACATTACTTACTGACATCTACATTTTCGCCACTTTGTCTTCACTGGCACATTTTTTGCCTCGTTTACGTTAAGCCAGCATACCGGCGTACGGAAACCCTTTCCAGTTTCTGTTTGCCGCAATCGACTATTGAATACGTCAAACATAGGAAGACATACGCCATGCAGCGCCCGTATGACCTACACGTTGCCCTGTCCCTCGGCAGCGCCATCTTGACCATCATCGTTGGTCTATCCCTGTGGGGATTTTGAGCATCATACGAATGACATGAAGCGCTTGCTATCGATGTTTCTCGTGGAACATCGCTTCGCTCACGCCTTCTACCTTTCTTCCATCATGCATCGGTGATGTTCTGACATCTGTCACCCAGCAATCCCATTGCTTGCCAAAAATGTTGGGCTTTGCCAAGCCTGAGCCGCAATAATAGAGTAGAAAAGTACCGGTAACTGGTTTAGAATATGCCATCTAACCATATTGAGGGAGAAGTAACGATGCCTGTTACCTGCACCAAACTCACCGAAACATTCGCCGCCGAAGTGGAGGGCATTGATATCGCTGTCGGGGTCAGCGATACAGATATGGCCGATGTCGTGCGGTTATTTAATGATTTTTCAGTGCTCGTCTTGCACGATCAAGATATCAATGATGAGCAGCAAATTCACTTTAGTCGCAAGTTCAGCGAGTTGGGCGGCTTTGGCGGTCTGGAGGGTACTGTGCTGACCAATGATGGCGCTGGGTCAGCCATTGCATTGATCTCGAATGTCGATCCACAAACGGACACCATCATCCCACCACGTGATCGGCGGATGATTTTTAACTCCGGTAATGAAATGTGGCACTCGGATAGTTCGTTCAAGCGTATTCCCTCGACGGCTTCGATGTTATCCGGTCGTGAAGTACCACCTGCGGCAGGGGAAACTGAATTCGCCAGCATGCGTGCTGCCTATGCCGATTTATCTGAAGAGAAAAAGCGACACATCGACGCGCTTGTCGCCATTCACGATTTTGCCTATTCGCGCGGATTGATCGACCCAACCCTGATTGGCGAGGAACAAAAACGCGAAACGCCCCCTGTGCCGCATGCTGTGGTGCGTACCAATCCGGTTAACGGCCGCAAGAACTTTTTTGCCGGTGCACATGCCTCATATGTCCGCGACTTGCCAGTCGAAGATGGGCGTATCCTCTTAAAAGACCTCACGGCATTTGCCGTTCAGCCGCCGTATGTCTACACCCACAAATGGCGTCCAAAAGACCTGGTGATTTGGGACAATCGCTGCTGCCTACACCGTGGTCGTACCTGGGACAAGGCACGCTATCGCCGTGTGATGCATCGTTCAACGGTGGCGGGTATTGGGCCGACAGCCCTCCCTGGATAACCGGCGTAGACGACTATCTGACAGCTTCCATCCGCTTCAGGAAACCGGGCGCCTTTTCGGTGGCAAAACGCCCGCATACGATCAGGCAGGGAGAGGCCGCGACCTCGACTTCGGAGAACGGGCCTAGAGGTCAGGCCCACCAGCTGTAAAGCCCCCATCCCAACCTTCTCCCGCCAAGGAGGGAAGGGGATGGGTGGAGGGGTTGAATCCGGATGACAATGGTATCATAATAGGTCCTGGTTGATAGGCAAAGCAGAAAACGGAGGTGACATATGACCACACAAGGGTATGAGAATCCAGCTCTGCTGTGGTCGCCAGTGCAGTTGCATGAACGACTCGGTGATGCCAATCTGGCGATCATCGACGTACGAGCTGCGGCGACCTTTGCGCAGGGTTGGATTCCGGAGGCGGTCCATTTCGATCTCTATGGACTGTCGCTTAACGATACCAGCCCACGGCCCCTGGCCGCATTTATGTGGATGATCCAGCACCTGTTTGAGCAACGCGGGGTCAATCACGACAAAACCGTCGTGTTCTACGAAGGCGTGTCGGGAATGCGCGCGGCGCGGGGCTTCTGGCTGCTGGAATATCTGGGACACCAGGACGTACATGTCCTGGACGGCGGGTTTAAGGCCTGGCAGGCAGCGGGTTATGCGGTGACCACTGAAGCCACACGGGTGCGGGAGGTTAAATTCCAACCGCAGATAGAGGCCCAACGTCATATTAGCGCAGACGATCTGCACGGTCTCCTGAGTCGTGATGACGTTGCGATTCTGGACACCCGGACCGATGATGAGTACACCGGCAAGAACATTCGGGCGGCGCGTGGTGGGACGATTCCAGGCGCGATTCACATCGAGTGGACGCACAATCTCAATGCGGATGGTGCCTTCAAGCCGGCGGCAGAGCTGGAGGCAATGTATGCTGCCGCGGGGATCGGCCCAGACAAAACCGTGGTGCCGTTTTGACAAGGCGGCTACCGCTCTTCCCACAGCTATCTGGCGCTACGCCTCCTCGGCTATCCGGCGCTGCAGAATTACATTGGCTCGTGGAAAGAGTGGGGGGATCGGCAGGATTTGCCGCTCGAGACGCCACAACAGTAAGCAGTAGGGTAGGGGGAGCTGAGCGCCAGACTCCGAAAGCTAGATAACGTGCACAGCCCTGTTAATTTCTTTCCCATGGCATTCCTCCTTACTCATGTGAAGTCTTTTGTATTCGGGCTATATTGAAGCATAAAGGGGTTATTTGCCCGAAACGACGAAAAGGTATATTTCGGCTGATTCAGCTGAGTTCACAATCTTTGTACAAAGATTGTGAACTCTAATAATTTGTGCCCTTGATTTTACAGGGCTTTCTTCTTCCTTCTGCTACCAATAAAGCGAAATATAGTGAGACTGTAGCGGAAATTCTGAGGTCGATCTAGACAGGGCAGGTGATGACTTCTATACTACCGGTCCTCACCTTTTTCTCAGGAGGACTCAGCATGTTCGGACCGGGAGAATATGTGC
>JAPULM010000539.1 GCA_027294925.1 bacterium | reverse complement strand
CGATCGACAGAACAAAGCGATCCCGACAGGGCCAGATCGGATCGTCAGGATCGAAGCGCAAAAAGCGTTGCCATAGACAGTAGACCACAGGCGCCATCGCCATCGCTGTACCGGGATGACCGGAACGCGCCTGCTGGACAGCATCCATTGCTAGCGTCCGAATCGTATTGATACATTGTTGATCGATCGCTGTGTCTTGCGCCATTGACGTTGCCTCCTGATAACGTTGCTTACTTTTGTAATCATGCCCCACGTTTAGAGCCTGTGCACAATATTTTGATACACTGGCAGAGTCGGCAAACAGATTTCGGAACGCGGAATGCGGATTTCTCAATTGAAAGAAAAGGGGCTATTCCGCTCGTTTAAGGCACCTCGGCCAGCATTTCGGGTAGGTGCCACTCGGTTCGATACGTCTGTTCCATGCTTTGTCTGAGCTGCAATGCTTCTGAGCTTGCGGTGCTGGTGATGTCGTGCCAGCGCACCGGCTGCCCGGCTGGCACATCACACAGCAGCTTGACCCCATGCGCCAGTCCAATCGGCACACCAGCAAGCAGCAGGCTGTCCTGGGCCGGTAGCAGCTTGCCCCAAACCGTATAGCCCCCCTCGCCGTCCAGCATTTCGCCAGCCATTAGATGGCGCTTCGCGGTGGCCACCACATCGCCGCGAAATCCCGTTGTAGAGCCGGTGGCTTCACCCCGCAGCACGGCGGATAGGATGGAGATGTTCAGCTCCAGACCAATCAGATGATACGGCTTGTGCATGGCCGCGTAGCGACCGCTGTGATCGGTCGGTAGACCATACTCCTGAAAACACGCGGCGGCGTAATCGTTTGGGGCCTCAAAGACCACATAGACGCCCCAGCGCAGGTCGCGATGCAGCGGACGCCCGTCGCGTTCGAGCGACGATATCACTTCGACCTGTCCTTTATGATGCAGCTGTCCGCCTACCTCCTGCGGACGTAGGACATGCGGCAGATGATCAGCGCCACAGGGCGGAAACGCCAGACCATCAGGTGCCGGTGTGAGCCCGGTGGCATTGGCAATAGCGGCCATTTCGATGGCGGATTTAGTGCCGTCGATGAAGGAGTTGAACATTTGCGAATTCATCCGCGCCGCTGCAGCCTGCTCGGCCGTCAGCCCATAATAATCCCATACCGTGTCGGGGGTCGAGGCATGATACGATGGCAGGTATTTGGTGCCCTTACCGGCTGCCACCACCTCAAACCCGCAGGAGCGCGCCCAATCGACGAGTTCGCAGGTTAGCGCCGGCTGGTCGCCAGAGGCCATCGAGTAGACCATCCCAGCCGCTTCGGCCTCGCGGGCCAGCAGCGGCCCCAGCAGCACGTCGGCTTCGACATTGACCATGACGATGTGTTTGCCCTCACGGATGGCGGCACGCGCATGGGTCACGCCTGCTGCGGGATTGCCGGTGGCCTCGACCACCACATCGACCTCATCGGAGGTGATGAGCATCCGGCCGTCCTCGATAAAGCGGGTGCGCGTGAGGCGCTCGGCATCCCAACCCACCGCTGTGCAGGTGTCGCGGGCACGCTGTGGGTCGAGATCGGCGATCACCGACACCTCGATACCAGTTGAGGTGGGAATCTGGGTTAGAAACATCGAACCGAACTTGCCGGCACCGATGAGACCGACGCGCACCGGTCCATCTTCCTGTAGACGTTTTTGCAGCAGGTGTTGCAGGCTCATAACGGGTTACTCCTCGGCGTCGTGTGCTGGCTGCCCGAGATCAAGCAGACAGTCATCCGTCAGCGGGTCAATCGGGGTGAAATCACGATGGGCAATCCATTCGGCACGCTTGAAGCGGCGAATATGATTGGTCACCTCGCACAGGCTTAGATAGACGATCGTTCGTGGCAGGGGGCTGATATTGGGTGGGCTGGCGTGGACCAGATTGCTGTGGAATAAGATGACGCAACCGGGCGCTCCGGTCGGTGCCACGATGCCGCCTTCATGGGCCAGCCGCGTCACCGTGTCGCGGTCCAGGGTCCACAGGGGATAATTCGTGGTGGCGAGATCGTGACCGGCTTCGAATACACCTTGCTTATGGCTTTGAGGGATGAACAACAGCGGGCCATTGGCGGCGGTGACTTCGTCGATAAACACCGCGATATTCATCGCCCGTGCCTCAGGCATATCGTCGTCGCGTTGCCACGTGCCGTAGTCCTGGTGCCACTGCCACACCTCGCCGTCGAAGGCCGCCTTGGCGTTGATTTTGAACTGATGGATGTATACATGCCCGTCGAGCAATTGCATAACCGGCATCACCAGGCGCGGGTGGGCGCCCAGCCGGCGATAGGGCTCACTATAGGTGTGAGCGGCAAATGCCGTGCGCGCCACGCCACTTGACTCCCGCCATACCTCTTGACGATCCAGTGCAAAGATGTGGTTGGCTTCTTCCCGCAGCGGTGCGATTTCGTCGGCTGTAAACTGCTCGGGGAGAAATAGGAGGCCTTGTTCCTGGAATTCGGCGACCTGTGCGTTGGTTAATTGCATCATGATGTTCCCTTAGGTTTTACAACAAAATGTGGGAACCAGCCCCTTCCCTCCTGGCCGGGGAAGGTTGAGATGAGGGAGGGGACAGTCCACCGACCTTTCTCCCCAAAACGTCCGCATCGGTATCGGTTTGCCTGCACCTGCTGATCCAGCTAGCTCACCGGCTCCGCGACGAAGACCGGAATCTGCCGTGGCGTCCGCGTCTGGTATTCCGCGTACGGCGGGAATGCCTCGACGGCGAGTTCCCACAGCCGTGTCCGCTCGGTCACGTCTTCAACCTCGCGCGTCCGCATCGCCTGCACCACGGTCAGGTCACGGATCTCGATAGCCGGGTTGGCGCGTAGGTTGTACACCCAGACCGGGTGCGTCGGCGCCCCGCCTTGTGATCCGATGAGGA
>JAPULM010000538.1 GCA_027294925.1 bacterium | reverse complement strand
GGCGCATGCGGTAGTGCTGCCTCGGCAGTGCCATAGCGTTCATTTGCTTCGTCGTATAACGCATCCTGGTATAACGCATTGCCGTCCCGCACGGCAGCGTCGGGTGAAGCCGCCAAACCCACACCTGGCAACATCAGCATGATCAACATGGGGCATAAAAAAATGCCTGCGAAGTGCCTTATACGCCGTATCACAATATCGTCACTTCCGGGTTAAACATGGTGTTGCAGCGAGGTCGTCGGCTTACGCTCGGGGATGGCGACCTCCAGCCCCAACAGTAATAGAGCAAGCAAGACAAACCATTGAAATCGATTTACATAACGCTCACGAGAGACAATATCAAGCTCTCGGCGAGCTTTTGGCGCCAAATGTTCGACGTAAAGGCGGTCTAATTCAATCGCCCGTGTCCCTGCCGGCACATACGCCCCACCAGTAAGACGGGCGATATCCAAAAGCAGCCCCTCTTGCATGCGAGAACGCACCTCCTGACCCTGGTATTGCACGAATGTTGAATGCTTAGTGTCATCACGAAGCGGAATGCGCGTGCCAACCTTAGGATCGCCAAGGCCAATGGCGTAGATACTCACCTTAGCCTCTGCCGCCGCCTTAGCAGCCTCCAACGGGAAGCTCTCGTGATCCTCGCCATCAGTAATAAGTATAATGTCTTTGTAATTGTGCTCCAAGCTGCCAAAGCCTTGCAGGGCTTTGCGAATCGCATCCCCAATCAACGTGCCGCCCCGGCCCACGGTTTGAGGTCCGACTTGATTTAATTTTTGCAGAAAAAAAGCATAATCACGCGTTAGTGGACATTGTAAGCTTGCACGCCCGGCAAACACCACCAAGCCGAGACGATGGCCGCCTTCCTGGTGCAGGGCATGCACCAAATCCTTAATATCAATTTTGGCCCGTTGTAAACGATTGGGAATCACATCCTGCGCTAACATACTGCGCGACACATCCAGTAAAATCATCAGATCCCGCCCCCGACGCGGCACATCCTGCCAACGCTTACCCCACTGCGGTTGCATTAACGCTAGCACCAAGAAGCCCACCGCACTGGTGAGACAGATAGCCTTGATGTATTGCCGAAGACGGCTAAAATCCGGTAACAGACGCGACGCCAAAACCAGATCCATAAACTGTGCCAAGGCCTGATGCTTGCGCACAAAGGCATATATATAGAGTCCGATCAAGAGCGGAACACACCATAAGAGATAGACATAAGGTAGTGCAGCAAAGCGCATACAAACAAACCCCAGCTATGGAATGGTTCGGAAGCGTGTATTGATTAAAACAATCTCAAACAGTAACAGCACCACTGCCGGCAGCAAAAACAGGTGAAAGCGTTCGGCATACTGCTGGAACTGCTGTACCACATTGGTGGTCTTTTCCAGCTGGTCGATCTCGTCGTAGATAGATTCAAGCGTTGCGCTATCAGTGGCACGAAAATACTGTCCGCCGGTCAGCTCAGCAATTTCTTTCAACGTCCGTTCATCAATGTAGACCTGCATACGACGCAACACCACCCGGCCATCGCGGCTACGCACTGGCACCGGCGCCACGCCCTGCTTGCCGGCCCCAATGGTGTAAATTTTAATCCCCAGAGCCGCGGCGATCTGTGCGGCTTGCCTCGGCTCCGTCTCACCCGCGTTATTGGCCCCATCGGTCAACAAAATCATCACCCGGCTTTTCGCCGTGCTGTCGCGTAGCCGGGCAACAGCAAGCGCGATGGCTTCCCCCACCGCAGTTCCATCCTCCTCGCGTAAGCTGACAATTTCAACCTGGTCCAGCAACGACAGCAGGGTGTCATGATCGAGCGTCAGAGGGCTAATACTATCTGCATAACGCGCAAAAGCCACCATACCGATCACATCCCCAGGACGGCCCATGTGGCGCTCGTCGCCCTCTACGAACTGACGAAAGGTGTGTTTAACCACCGTCAGCCGATCCATCGCTTGGCCGTCAAGTTGCAAGTCTAACGCAGCCATACTGCCCGAAATATCCACCACCATGAGGATGGCGATACCTTCACTATACACCTTGGTCGACTGCAGCCCCTGCTGTGGCCTGGCCAGTGCGACCACACAGAGCCCCAGGCTCAGGACACGCAAAATCGGTAGGGCGTGCTGCATCCGTGTTATGAAGGAAGGCGATATATCGCCGAAGGCTGCAAGCGAGGAATAGGCGACGACCGACGGACGCTGTCGGCGGTAGCTGATCAACAGCCATAGCAGCAATAGTGGTAACAGCAGCAAGACATACGGATCAGCCAGCCGCATCATACCCCAACTCCGCAAGGTGGCGTGGCGACCAATGCCTCTGAATCCGCCGTACGCAGGATAAACTGGCGGGCGCTGTCATGCGCCTGCTGCATATCGTCGAGGCCGGGTTGATGGCGGGCGAACTTAACCAAATCACAGTGCGCTAAAAATGTGCCGAGTAGGACCTGATGGGTGCCAATCAAACCGCCGGTCTGATGTACGGCAGCTAAAAACTCCTCGGTGGTTTGCTCAGCCGCTTGCAGACCGAAACGCCATTCAACATAGCGTCGTAGAATATCTGACACACGCACGTAAAAGATTTCGGCTTGTGCCTCGCTCAGCAAACCTGCACGCCTTAATTCTTCTAAGGCTTGCAAAGCCAGCACGTGCGCCAATTGGAACTGTGGCTCAGCTGCAGCCCGCGCTCGGC
>JAPULM010000537.1 GCA_027294925.1 bacterium | reverse complement strand
TTCTAGACAAGGCCCCACATCTGGCGAAGGCAATTCCAAGACTCTTGGCCAATATCGCCAGGGTATACGACAGAGGCAGTAAGAAAGAAGTCATCTATCCCATTCTATTGCGTGACTTCCAAGAGGAGAACCTGAACCATTTGCCAAATCTCGAGGATGAGGCAAAGCGTTTTCTTGAAGAGCATCCGCCCCGCGCCACAAGCCCAGACGAACACGATCTATATGGCATCCTGCGATACGTTTTTAAATACACCATCAAGTCGCAGCACGACTTTAATGAACACCGCTTTCAGCATCTTCCCATCATCCGTTCCATGTGGCTCAGAAAAGGTACCCAAAACTATCTACTGCTCAACCGCAACCTCCTCAGCTCTCAGAAGGCATTCCAGTTGGCCAAGGAGATCGCCTACAACTTACCGTTTCTACGCAGTAAAGAAACGCTGACCCACCGTGTACCGACCTCGCCGAGGCTTGGCGTGCATTCCTATACTCAGATTCTCAATGCCTTCAAAGCCTCATATTTTGCCGGGGCGCTTCTGATGCCGAAGGAAGCATTAGAAGCAGATCTAGCAGAATTCTTTGCCCAAAAACGATTTGAGAAAGAGCGGCTTTGGGGCATGTTAGATAAATATCACGTCACCCCGGAGATGCTCTTACACCGCCTAACCGAAATTTTGCCAGGCAAACGATTCGACATCAAAAAGTTGCATTTCCTTAGATTCCAATACGATCGCTCAAACCCACACGAGTCGCTGCAATGGCAGGTCTTTAGCCTGACCAAATTACTCGATCTGGATTCGCTACGTTTCCCCTACGTTGAATCATCAAGCGAAAAGTACTGCCGACGCTATAATGCCATCCAGGCGTTACGGGATATGCGACAAGCGCTTGAAGACGGTAGTATAAACGAAAACGCGTTATATGAGCGGCCAATGATCAGGGTACAACGTTCTCGATTTGTCAACGAGGCCTATCGTGACAACACGTATCTCTGCATCACTATGGCACGGCCATTAACCCTACAACCTGATATTCTCTTGAGCGTAACCGTCGGCTTCGTTGTCGATGATCACTTCAAAAACACGGTGCGGTTCTGGGATGACCCAACAAACATCGAACCGCAAGGCAATGATGTGATTGAGGTGGGACATACGTGTCAGCGTTGTCCGCTGGGAGCGGCCCAATGTACCGACCGAGCAGCGGAAGCGGTGATCTTCAGGGAGGAAGAGCGCAACAAAGAAATGACACAATTGCTGAGTGAAGCCGAGCATGATCTCCTATCGTGAGATACCAGAGGCGCTTTTAAATATCGCACACCTTAGACGGCAATCGCCCAACTCAGCCCTAACGATGTCCAGGGCATGGCGCTGTCATCTAGCCTCAAATTGCCTTTTGATACAAACGATAGCGCTTATAGGGCTGTGCTCCAACTTCTTGTAAAGCCCGCACCATGGGCTCATTGTCTTCCAAAACCCAAGCCAATTCGCCGCGATTAATATGAAGCATTGAGGCCTGTTTCCAGGCCTCGGCAAGCATCAGGAGGTCAATACCAAGGCGGCGATAGCGCTTCTTGACACCCATCATTGCGACCCGTACGACATCAATACGGCGGCGCGCGTAAAAAAAACGAACCAGGCCCCAAGGTGTAAGACGACCATGCAGATGACGGAGCGCTTGATTTAAGTCAGGAATCGCGACAAAACAGCCAACCGGCTCTCCTTCAATTTCAGCCAAAAGGGTGAGTTGAGGAAGTACGGCTAGCCGCAACGAACGCGCCATATGCTGCGATTCAGCGTCGGAGATAGGTACAAAGCCCCAGTTGTCACGCCATGCATCGTTATAAATAGCCGTAATATGCGTCACCTCGGCTTGAAAATTTCGCATATTCACCGTGCGTATGGTGACCTTGCGGCGTTCTTGCAGCCGGCTCATCACTTGTTGTAACCGTGGCGGCGGCGGTGGATCATAATAACGTAGAAAGGCGAGCAACTCTTTACAGGTGGTAAACCCACAGGTTTTAATAAACGTCTCATAATAGGGCGGGTTATATGAAGAGTGAAACACCGGAGAGAGGTCGAACCCATCCACCAGCAAGCCGCAGTCAAGTTCGTTGGTCGAGAGGTTCACCGGCCCGCGCAAAAAGGTTGCTCCACGCTCGCGTACCCACTCCTCTGCCGCCCTAAACAAAGCCACCGCTGCCGCTTCGGCGTCAGCCTGACATTCAAAAAACCCAAAAAACCCAGCGCGTTCATGATGGTGTTGATCATGCGCCGCATTGATTACCGCAGCAATTCGCCCAACGACATGAGCATGACGCCGGGCGAGAAATAATTGCACCTGAGCATGTTGGAAGAAGGGGTTTTTACGAGGGTTAAGAAACATCCGACGCTCTAGGATGAGCGGCGGCACCCATTGCGGGTCATTGGCGTAGACGGTCCAGGGCAGTTTGATAAAAGCTTTGGTGTCGTGGGGTTGTAACGGGACAATGTCAACAGCAGCATCAGGAGATGACATGTAACTTTTGCCCCACCTCTCTGAATATATCTAAGGCACGATCAATTTGTTTAGCGGTGTGGGTCGCGATCACACTCGTACGCAACAGCGACGAGCCCGGCGCAACCGCCTGGCGGACGGCTGGGTTGGTAAACACGCCACGCTCAAACAGCTCACGCCAGAAACTAAAGGTGATCATGTCCTCTCCCAAAATCACCGGAATAATCGGGGTTGCGCTCTGCCCCGTATTAAACCCCAATTCTTGCAGGCCACGACGCAAACGCTCAGCATTGCACCATAATTGCTGACGGCGCTCCGGTTCCTGTTCGATTATATCCAGAGCAGCGATAACTGTCGCCACCGTCGCAGGCGCCATACTGGCGCTAAAAATCAATGGACGCGCATGATGTTTGATATAATCGATGGTCTGCGCATCAGTTGCAATAAAACCACCCATTGACGCGAAGGATTTGCTAAACGTTCCCATCACGATATCTACGGCGTGTTCAAGATTGAAATGTTCTGCCGTTCCACGTCCATTGTCTCCCAGCACACCCATCGAGTGCGCATCATCAACAAACACCACGGCTTTATACTTCTGACAAAGCTGGACAATTTCCGGCAAGCAGGTGA
>JAPULM010000536.1 GCA_027294925.1 bacterium | reverse complement strand
GGCGGTCAAATATTCCGAGATGCCGGCGCTAAGATCCTGGCCCACAGAGAAGCCTATGAATGGATGCAGGCAAATCCGCACCCCGACATGGCGCTCCCCGATGAAGGCTGGAACGCCAAACGCAAAGATATCACGCTCGGCGACACAACCATAGAAATGCATTATATCGGCATGAGCCATGGCCTCGGCATGACCGTTTTCCGGCTGGCTCAACAGAAAGTCGCCTATATTGCCGACGTGGTTACACCCAAACGCGTCCTGTTTACCATCGTACCTGATTTCAACATTAAAGAGTGGGTGCGCGCACTTTCCGAGATTGAGGCGCTGGATTTTGACAAGGCCATCTTCTCACATTCCAAAGACGATGCCCCCTTCGGCAGCAAGGCCGATGTCATCAAGACCCGAGAATTCATCCACGACCTGCAAGGTGCCATTGTTGCCGAATTCAAGAAGGGCACTCACTTTGCCAAAATTCCTCAAGTAGTGAAACTGCCTAAGTATGAAAATTGGGCGATGTACGACGAGTGGCTAGCGATGAACGTCTGGCGCGTGATGCTGGACATGCACATGGGTCCGTTCCCCTGGCACCCTGCACTCGATTTCGAGAAGTAGGTCCGCTGCCGGTTTTTTCTGATGCGCAGCTGACATTAACTTGATCTGCTGGCCGTACCAGATGATGCGGTCGGTGATCACGTAGGCATCGAGAATCTCAAGATGTTCACCAGCAAGACGGCACAAGAGAGGCGAGGCTGGGATGCCCCCAGGATGTTTTCCGGGGTTGCACTCGGCAGAGACGGCCGCTAAAATAGCGTTTGTTTTATTTATCCCCGAAAGAAAAGAGGTTATTCCGCAATCCATAATCCCATCATCTTTTAGTCGCAGTTATCAACATGCGATGCGTGGCAATGCCATAATCCGTACCATTTTCGGAATGAATCACAAAGGCATTCGGTTGCACATTAAACTGCACAAAGCCAGCCCCAGCCAGTAGCGCCTGCAAACGCTTTTGGGTGTAAAGCCGCTCGGCATACGTTCGGTCACGCAACAGTCCCTGGGTCTTCGAAATCACCATTTCGCGTACGCGAATGACATCATCATCGAGTTCGCGCTTCCAACAAACCACCACATCATCGGTGGTCTCATGCCAGGACTCTGCTTTAAAATGACGTCGAATAAAATCCGTGTCCGTAAGATCGAGCAGAAAACGCCCACCTGGTTTCAACACCCGCAGCGCTTCGGTCAATACACGCTGATCGTCATGTGCATCGCCAAAATAACCGAATGAGTTAGCCATCATCAGCGCCACATCAAAACTTGCTGGCCGAAACGGAGCCATCCGTGCATCGCAACGGCAAAATTGTACAGGCAGTCCTTGAGCAGAGGCTTCTCGCTGGCCAAGCTGCAGCAAGAACGGTGTATAATCCGCCACGGTTAGATGATGATAACCACGCCTAGCAAGCTCCGATGCATGGCGCCCCTGTCCACCACACAGATCTAGCACCCGATCTGAAGCTGACAAACAGAGCGCGCCTTCAATAACATCGACTTCCCGTTGGGTCAGCGAAAGATTGCACACAATCTGCGCATCGGTCAACAAATAGACCTCATCGAAAAGCGTTTTCCACCAATCGGAATCGACAACTATCATGCTCGGTAATCCCCACTCGTTTTGCTATTGGCGTTAGGCCCGGTTTTATCTTGCGGTGTAAAACATTGGAGGCCATCATATTGATCCGTTATACCGCAACAACCCCGCCAGTTGGGCAACGTAGCGTCGGTTGATTGCAAAGGAAAATCGACCTTTGCAACCGCTCAGGGGCTTCTACCGACGGTAGGAGACTCACAACCGACACGGGAGTATACGGCATAAGCCGCTTCGAAGAAACCCAAAACAATGCCTGCATGAGGTGGAGACATGATGCATGCGACATATTGCTGAATACTGATTAGCAGTGTATGATAACCACTGTCGGCAGCAGAATGCCGTAACCTCCTTAAGCCTCTATAGAAGGAAAGGCATATGAAGACCATACGCATCAAAGCTGAACCGCTGACTGGCGACGCCTATCAAGCTTTTGGTCAAGTTATTGGTTTGGATGATGTGCAGCTTGAGTTACGACAACGCGAAAAATTTCGTATGGGCATTATCCATATGAAAAATCGTGGCTATCGTATCTCGAGCTTAAATCGACATTTTAATAGCACGCAGGCACTCATCCCACTAGAGGGGAAAGCCTGCCTGGTGGTGGTGGCGCCACCAGAAACAACCTTTGACAATGCGGCCGATCTAAAAAAAGTCAGAGCCTTTTTATGCGATGGTAGTGTGGGCATCAACCTTGGTCTAGGCACCTGGCACCAAGCGCTGTTGCCAATCGGCTCTGACATGAAGATGGTCAATGTGCAAGGCGTCAATAGCACCAAAGACACCGATGTCTGTCATTTCGACAAAATGTTTGATACAGTAATCCAGATAACGCTTTAACCAACTAGCGAAAAGAGAGAAGGGCAACGATGAGTCAACCCACTAAAAAAGGACGCTCCAGCAAAATGGCGCGCATTATGGCAAGGCGTAAACTAAAAGAGCGGATTAAACGCCAGGACCAAGCCAAACACGCCGCGCGGACAGGGAAGTCGAGGTCTTAGGCGCTTTGCAGGATCTCGCCTTCAGCAACAACCTTTGGCCTTATGCCTGTAAAACCTCGCTTACCTGTGCAACCACCGTATCGATGTCATCTTGCGAAATAATCAAAGGTGGCAAAAAACGCAATACGGTGGCGCCCGCCGCCAAGGCCATAACCCCGCCTGCCATTAAAGCGCGGAGGTATGGCGCTACTTTACTTTTCATCTCCACCCCAATCATCAATCCCAAACCGCGCACCTGGCGAATTTTGGGAGACTCAATGGCGCGCAATCGGTCGAGGAAATAGGCGCCCATTTGCGCCGCACGTTCGGGCAAGTGCTGCTCCTGCATGACGTCAAGTACGGCCAATGCAGCGGCACAGGCCAACGGATTACCGCCAAAGGTGGAACTGTGCGTGCCTTGGTAGATTGTTTCAACCCGTTCACCTATCGCAAAGGCGCCCATCGGCACGCCACCAGCCATTGCCTTAGCCATGGTTAGAATATCCGGTTCGAGCCCATAATGCTCACAAGCAAAAAATTTCCCCGTACGGCCGAAGCCGGTTTGGACTTCATCAATAATGAGCAGCGCATCTCGATGACGGCAAAGCGCTTGCGCACCCTGCAAGTAGGCCGCATGCGCCGGACGCACCCCCCCCTCGCCCTGAACAATCTCCAGCACCACGGCTGCTGTATCGTCATCAAGAGCCTCTTCTAACGCATCGAGTTTATCGTACGGCACATGCTGAAATCCTTCCGGTAAAGGCTCAAAATACTTACGGTTTTTTGGATCCCAGGTGGCCGTTAAAGCGCCCATGGTTCGTCCATGATAGCCACGCATAGCGGCAATAATTTTAGATCGACCGGTGCTCATACGCGCAAACTTCAGCGCCCCTTCGATCGCCTCTGTACCGGAATTACATAGAAAGATGCGATCTAAGCCTGGCGGCGTGACAGATGACAGCCGCTCCAACAATTGCGCCCGTTTGTCGTTGTAGAATAACTCCGGGCAGGTGATCAACGTTTGTGCTTGGTCGGCAATGGCTTGCGCCACAACCGGATCGGCATGTCCAACGCCGGCGACTCCCATACCGGCGGCACAATCAATATACACCTTACCGTTTTCGTCCCACAAGCGAACCCCTTGGCCACGTACGATGGTGACCCCGCGTTTGGCATAGACGCCAGTTGAAAACTGTTCTTCACGTTCTTGTATGGTCGACATTTTGCCTCCTTATGACAAAACGGCGAGACAACTCGTCCTACGCACGCGTTAACCAATCACCGTTCCACGCCCTTGCAGCGCCTGCTGCAGCGGATGATCAAGTCGCCCATCACCAAGCACAACCTTGCTCACACCATGCTCGAGCGCATCCATCGCACCCATAATTTTTTTCTTCATACGCCCTTTAGCGACATCCATATAAGACTTGAGATCAGTCTTATCGATCTGCGCAATCAGGGAGTGCTCATTATCGACCTCGCGCAACAGTCCAGGCACATTGGACAAAATGACCAACATCTCAGCCTGAAATGCGGTTGCCAACACAGCCGCAGCGCGATCCCCATCGACATTGATAATCTCACCTTCGTAGCTGATGGCAGGCGGGGTCAACACCGGCGTATAGCCGTTATCTAATAGCAAGGTAAGCAGATGCGTATTAATTCGCTCCACGCGGCCGGTAAAATCATTGCGCAACACCTTGCGTTTGCCGTTTTCAACAACCTTAATGGTGGCTTTCCGTTTGCCTTCCCAACTGCGCCCGTCAACGCCACACAAGCCTACTGCATTGACGCCGAGTTGCTGCAAACACTCAACAAACAGCTTATTCATCTTACCCGCGTACGCCATACAGAAAATTTCCAACGTCTGCCGATCCGTATAGCGGCTTTCCACCCCGGATAGCGAGGTGACAAAACGTGGCGGTTTGCCTAACGCTGCCGATAAAACATTGGTTTCATGGCTAGCACCGTGCACCAAGATCACCCGCTCACCCGCTTTGACAAGCGTGCTCACATCTTGACAGACATCTTGCAGGGGAATACCTTTCCCCCCGCCAACCTTAACAACGATCATAACGCAACCTTTGAAGTTCCTCGTACAGCCAGACAGAAGTCCCTAAACAAGTTCTGAGCGGAATAACCGCTTCTCTTTTAATTCCGCAATCCGCTTATCCAGGTGCTTAAACAGGGTGTAACCCCGGGAAGGTCAAGCCGGTTGTTTCATCCAAACCCAGCATACAGTTCATCGCCTGCACGCCATTCCCCGCCCCGCCTTTGACCAGATTATCCAGTGCGCTCAGCACCACCAGACGGTCACTATGCGGATCGGCCTCAAAGCCAACATCGCAGAAATTAGAGCCGGCCAGGATTTTGGGTTCCGGATAGCGATAGACACCGCGCCGCTCTTTCACAAGGCGCATAAACGGTTCTTCTTTATAAGCCGCCCGATAGATCCCCCAGATATCCTTCTCCGTCAGCGTCTCTGACAACCGAACATGGGCGGTGACTAAAACCCCACGCACCATCTCAATGGCGGTAGCCGAAAAATGCACCCGAATAGGCTCTGTGGTACTGAGTTCTTGAATAATCTCAGCCGTGTGTCGGTGTCCGGTCGGTGCAAAGGAACGGACAGCACCGCGACGTTCAGGATGGTGCGAGGCGAGACTCGGTATATTGCCGGCTGCCGAGGAACCCACTTTCGCCTCCACCACAATCGGTGTATCGGCAGACAAAAATCCACCGCGCGCCAAGGGATACAGGGCAAGAATGGTTGCGGTCGCCAAACAACCGGCGCCGCTTACAAAACGAGATTGGACGATGCCATTGCGATGCAATTCAGGGACGCCATAGACGCAGGCTTGTAGCTGTTCGGAACAGGCATGATCCTTCCCATACCAGGTTTTATAAAGCTGTTCGTCTCGCAAGCGGAAATCGCTGCTCAAATCAATGAGGCGCTGACCGAGCTGCTGAAATTCCGTTAGGCGTGTCTGCGCCATGCCGTGCGGCAAGGATAAAAACAGCACATCGCAGGCTTCCAATTGATCCACACTGATAAATTTGAGACGGGTTAGATGCCGCAGGTTGGGATGGATGCTGTGCACAAACTTGCCCTGCTGACGCTCTGAGGTAACTTGCGTCAAGCTGACCGCAGGGTGCTGCAAGAGTAGGCGCACCAACTCGCCGCCAATATAGCCTGAGCCGCCAACCACGCCAACCCGCACCAGGCTCATACGACGGCCTCCTGCAACACGTAGTCGATCATTTTAGCGGGGATATCCACCCCTGTCGTATCAATGCTATTACGGAATTCCATCGTGTAATTCACTTCATTCACCAACAAGCCCGCCGGGGACTCCAACAAATCTACCGCCAACATGCCGCCTCCAACGGCTTCAGCAGCCCGTAGAGACAAGTCGTTAATCTCGGGCGTAATCGGGCAATTCGTTGCCTTACCGCCTAATGCCGTATTGGTAATCCAATGCTCGGAGGAGCGATAGATAGCCGCAATCGTCTCGTTCCCCACCACGAAAGAACGAATATCGCGTCCCGGTTTTTCGATGTATTGCTGAATGTAGTAAATTGAATGATGATACGAACCCAAAATCTGCTTATGTTCTAAAATCGCTTCGGCAGCTTCTCGGTCGTTGATTTTAGCCACCAGACGGCCCCATGAACCGATACAGGGTTTAAGCACAGCCGGATAGCCCAGCTGCTCAATGGCCTGTAAGGCCGATTCTGGCGTAAAGGCAACCATATTTGCCGGGATGGGGACCTTATGATTACCCAAAGCCAACGAAGTCAATACTTTATCACCACAAATACGAGCCGTCTCAGCGCTGTTAATCGTTTTAATGCCCCACTCATTCAGCATCTTCAACGCATAAAGCGCCCGTGAATGGTTCACCGAGCGTTCTAAGATCATGTCGTATTGTTGGAAAACCCCAGGCCCTTGCAAGTCAAATATCAAGGTGCGATCATCCAGCTTTTCATAATCCACCCCACGCTTCCTAAACGCCTCAAATAACAGCTTCTCTTCGACTCGAATCCGCGAGCACAGCACACCCACACGCATAATCTATCAGCTCCTATTGCCCCCAATCCTCTTCTTCCTCAGGCGCCAGAGCGAATTCGAGAGGCGCTTCGGCGATCACTTCAAGCTCGACACCGCAATCTTCACAGTTGACGATTTCACCTTCCTCTAATGCTGCGTTTTCGATAATTTCCGCACCACATTCCGGGCAATCAGCCATCTCAATACCCTTCTAAATACTTAGTCAAGTTTACGTCCCGACACACGCCACGCTGGTAAAGTTCTGCAATCCTACGCGATACCTCCTCAAGATGCAACCATGCGGTATCTGATAGCAAAGGCAGGCCGAATCGCAACCGTTGTCAGCCCAACAGACAGGGCCAAGAATAGCGACAGGTGTAACCCGTTGCAGTCTGTAAAAGACAGGCTCAGATAAGCAACTATAGCTGTCCGGAAAATGAATTGGAAAATCAGTTCTGAAGATCACCTAGGGTGGGGCAGTGCTGGCAGACGCGTTTGCTGCCATCCAGGCTGCGCAGCTCGGTGTTTATGATGCTGGCGGTTCCGGTGGCGCATGTGGTTCGGCTTGCGGCACCTGAATAGGC
>JAPULM010000535.1 GCA_027294925.1 bacterium | reverse complement strand
GAAGCGTGAAGCGTGAAGGGCGACTTATTACGTTTCACTCGTCACGCATCACGTTGAACTGACCGTTCTTAGCGTCAGACAGCATGACAAGCAGTGCGTGTCCCAACTGGATTAAGAGTAACGATGACTATGGAACCGACTCAATCTTTCTGGCTTAACCAATCACCGTATGAAGATTTCCAGAGCACGCCAGAGTTGCCACGCAAGTCAGAGGTAGTGGTGATAGGCGGAGGTATTACGGGGGTTAGTACCGCCTACTGGTTGCGGAGTAACGATGTTGAAGTCACATTGCTTGAGCAACGTGGGTTGAGCGGTGGCGCTACCGGTCGGAATGCCGGCGGTATCGCGCCGGGGCCCGCCGAGCGATTAAGCCAGGTAGTAAAGCGTTACGGCCCGGATACTGCACGCGATATCTGGAACTATACTTATGAATGCACCCAAGCCATTAAGCAGTTTGTCATTGAGCATCAGGTGGATTGTAATTTAAGTTTCAGTGGCAGAGTCAGCCTGGCACTGTCGCTAGCTGAGTTATCACAGTTACAAGAGGAGGCAGATTTCCTGACCAGGCATGGCCGGCCGGTCGAATATTGGGACGCTGCAACCTGCGTTCAACGCATCCACAGTACGGCATTTCGAGGAGGTCTGTTTTCTCCTGAGGGTGGGTCGCTATGGCCGGCAAAGTTGGTTTTCGGTATCGCCGAACAGGCACTCCGTCTTGGCGCGAATATCCAGGCGCAAACGGAAGTGCATGCCATTGAGAGCGAAAACAACAGCCTTATTGTCAAAACGGCTCGTGGGAACGTTCAGGCCCAACATGTGGTTTATGCCACCAACGCTTGGACGCGCCACTTGCTGCCATTTCTTTCGGATACGATCAGACCCGTGCGTGGACAGATGGTCATTACCCAGCCTGTACTCCACCTGTGGCCCTACGGTTTATCTACCAACTTCGGCTACGAATATTGGGGCCAGCGGACTGATGGGCGTATCGTCTTGGGGGGTATGCGGTGGTTGACATCAACCCGCGAGGAGAATAATGAAGACGACACAGCGATCGAGCCGATGGTGAGCAAGGGCCTGCATGAGTTCCTGCCAAAGCACTTCCCCGAGCTACAAGACGTTCAAGTCGAGCAGGAGTGGACAGGAATCATGGGCTTCACCCCGGATGGGAATCCGCTGATTGGTCCGTTACCTGGACGTCCCGGCGAGTATATTGCCGCTGGCTTCTCTGGACATGGCATGTCGGTGACGTTCTATGCTGGCAAAACAGTTGCCGAAATGATCGTAGGACAAGAACCTGAGAACTTCGTTGAGGTGTTTTTGCCAATGAGGTTTGCAGAGGCGTTCGCCTGCTGAAACGATACAAGCCTATCAGATGGTTGGTAAAACTCACAAGGAGGTACAATATGTTACTGACAGAGCTTCTCGTTGGAGGGAGTGCATTGTATGCTGGGGTAAGAGCATATAAAAAGAACCAAAAGAAGAAAAAACTGGCCCACTTTCTACAGCCCGCCCAAAAATCCGAAGCTGAGGTTGAAACAACGCTCGGATGCGCAGAGTCCGCCTCATCTGCATATAGCGAGATGAAAGCAACTCTCCAAAAATTCCACGTTGGAGGGAGTGCGTTGTATGCTGAGGCAAGAACATATAAAAAGAACCAAAAGAAGAAAAAACTGGCCCACTTTCTACAGCCCGCCCAAAAATCCGAAGCTGAGGTTGAAATAACGCTCGGATGCGCAGAATCAGCCTTATCTGCGTATGGACAGATGAAAGCAGCTATCCAAAAATTCCACCAAGCTAAAATACAACCGCTTCTTGGAGAAGCACGCCACCAACAGCTCAAAGAAATCTCATCTGACGAGGACCAGCACGAGATGAGCCAGGCCGAGAAAGAGGTGAACCGATATTTAGCTGTCGCATTGACCTCACTCGGTCTTGCCACGGCCGGGGCCCTGGTCTATTCCCCGTTGAGCCTCCTCAGCGTGCCCGGTATTGTGTATACCAGCTTCCCGGTTTTCAAGGATGCCTACAAATCGCTCAAAGAAGGGAAGATAGGTGTAGATGTACTCAGTTCTATCACCATCATTACGTGCGTTGTCAGTGGATATTATTTCATTTTCAGTCTTGCCGTTGTCTCCTATAGCATATCGAGCAAGCTTTTGCTGAAGGTTAAAAAAGAATCCAGGAAGAACGTTATTGACGTGTTCAGACAGCAGCCCCGTTCCGTGTGGGTGCTTATGGACGGGATGGAGGTCGAAATGCCGTTTGAGGAATTGACGGTTGACGATATCGTCGTCGTGGGTGCCGGGGAAATGCTGCCAGCAGATGGCGTGATTACTGATGGGATGGCGTCTATCGACCAGCATATTCTGACTGGCGAATCCCAGCCGGCTGAAAAAGGGGTTGGCGACCCGGCCTTCGCCTCGACTGTCGTGCTGTCTGGCAGAATTTGCATGCGAGTCGAAAAGGCGGGCGAGGAAACCATCGTGGCCAAAATCGGCCAGATTCTAAACGACACCTCCGATTTTAAATCAGCGACGCAGTTGCAGGCGGAGATTATGGCTGATAAAACGGTTTTGCCGACGTTGATGGTTAGCGGCTTGGCTCTACCTTTTTTGGGGCCTTACGCGGCCGCAGCGATAACCAATGCACATTTTAAGTACAAGATGGGGATTGTTGCGCCCATCAGCATTCTAAACTTTCTCAACCTGATGTCCCAAGACCAGATCCTTGTTAAAGATGGACGTATGCTCGATCTGTTGAATCAGGTTGATACGGTCGTTTTCGATAAAACTGGCACCTTGACGGAGGAACAGCCTCATATCGGGCAAATCCACACCTGTTCTGAATATGATGAGAATGCGATCCTAGCGTACGCTGCGGCGGCCGAACACAAACAGGCGCATCCCATTGCCAGAGCTATCCTTCAGGCGTCGGAAGCCCGTCAGTTAAGACTGCCGGAAATTAACGATACTGAATATAAAGTGGGGTATGGTCTCACGGTAGAGATAGACAACCAACTCGTTCGCGTGGGCAGCGTCCCTTTCATGGAGATGGAGAGTGTTGCCATTCCACCGTCAATCAGAAAGAGCCAGAAATTTTGTTACAGTCAAGGTCATTCACTGGTGATGGTCGCCGTCAACAACAGCTTGATCGGCGCAATTGAACTTCATGCCACCGTACGCCCGGAGACAAAACAGATTATCAACCAGTTGGGGCAGCGTCGAAACATTAAGTCCATGTATATCATCTCCGGCGATCATGAGGCGCCGACGCAAAGATTAGCGGCGGAACTTGGCATTGACCACTACTTTGCCGAAACCTTGCCTGAGAAAAAAGCCGATATTATTGAACAGTTGCAGGCTGAAGGCAAATTTATCTGTTATGTCGGTGATGGCATTAATGACTCAATTGCACTGAAAAAGTCTCAAGTGTCTGTTTCCCTCCGCGGCGCCTCAACGGTGGCAATGGATACGGCTCAGATTGTTCTGATGGACGAGAGCTTGAATCAGCTCGTTCGCTTGTTTGACTTCGCCCAAGAATTTGAGGCGAATTTGAAGGTCGGTTTCATGGCGCTACTCACATCCACCATCGTTGGTATGGGCGGCGTCATTTTCCTGCATTTTGGGCTTATACACACGGTCATATTGGGCCACATTGGCTTGCTCGCCGGGGTATCGAACGCAATGTTACCATTGCTCAAGCACCAGCGGAAAAGGGCTTTGACGGCACAAGAAGATGCTTCTCAACAAGAAGATGCTTCTCACCTGCCTAAACAACTTGTTGCAGCCGAAGTCCCAATCGGTTAATTGCGGAAAGGAGTGCCGAGAAATCGGTTCGGATTGTTGGAATATCCGACACGCACCTTAGTTAGGTTTACCTAGTACTACAATGTCACAGTTTGGATGAACCCCCAGTAGATCTCAAGTTTGATGTGACATTGTAGTATGGTTAATTTTTTTTAGTCTGTAAAGAGGTGTTGAATCTGTCAGGTCCAGGCATCTAAACTCTTGTGAAAGGAAAATTTTATGAAACACAGATTAACGTTTCTCACTCTATTGTGTGTCTTAAACATCATCCTATTTCACTTAACACCCGCCCGGTCGGAGGATAACGGTGTCAAGTTCTCCGGGCAAATCCGATCTCGTGGTGAAATGGATCAGAAAGACTTTGACAGCGATACGTCTGGCGGTCCCCTTAGCTTGTTCCGCGTTCGCCTCAACGCTGCCTTTCAACCGGCAGACAAAATCTATACCTTCATCCAACTCCAAGATTCAAGGGAGCGCGGCTTTGAACCCAGCACGTTGGCTGATACGCATAATGTGGATCTCCATCAGGCTTACGTGCAGGTTAATGATCTCTTTATCGATAAACTGACCTTCAAGATCGGGCGTATGGAACTGAGCTATGCAGGGCAACGCCTGATCGGCGCTTTCGATTGGCACAACGTCGGGAGA
>JAPULM010000534.1 GCA_027294925.1 bacterium | reverse complement strand
CTTCGGAAAGCTATCGTCGTATAGTGAAGGAAAGTCAATTGTATGATCATGCCTTGCATGGCGAGGCATGGGTATATGTCCGTATGCAGAAATGGCAACATGCGATTGATACCTTTCGCCGTCTCGTCAATCTCTTTCCTCATAGTCCCCTGTATGGTGATGCTTTGTACCGAATAGCGGAAAGCTATCAAAACCTGAAGCAAAAAGAAGAGGCCAAGCAGGGCTATAAGCAATATCTTGCGGCTTACCCGCGTGGCCAACTAGCGCCTGCTGCCCGCCTACAATTGGCCCTTTTAGACATGCGAAATGACCGTTTTGAAGAAGCTGTAGAGACGCTGCGACAATTGCGCTTACAATTTGTCGGGACTGAGCAAGCAATTGAAGCTCAGTATTGGCTAGGAATGGTTTTTTTTCGACAGGAACGCTTCGATGCGGCAGTAGAAGAATTTCAATCTCTGGTCAACACTTCCCCTACCCATCCTCGAGCTGCCACTGCCCTTTTGCGTATTGCTGATGCGTATTACAATGACAAACAGTTTCGAACGGCATTGATTGCATATCAAAAAATTGACATTTTGTATCCGCAAACCCCGCTAGTTGCTGATGCGCAGTATGGCGCCGTTTTGAGTTATTTTCAGGTGCAACAATATCCGCAATTTCTGCGCGAGGTGCGGGTCTTCATCCAAACGTTTGCTCAACACCCGCTGAGTGTCTCTTTACTTTTGCAGGTGGCTGAGTATTATCAGCGGCAAGGGCGTTTAGAAGATGCGATAAAAACTTATACGCGGTTGGTCGAGCAATATCCTCAAAGCCCACTTGTTGACAAAGCCTGGTTTCGTCTCGGCGGTTTGTTTATGCTTGCTGGCAAGCCTCAGCAAGCGTTATTGACCTATGAACGGCTATTACAAGAAGGACAAATTGAGGATTTGAAGCCTGATGCGCTATTGGGCCAGGGCAAAGCGTATGAAGCCCTTAGCGATCGTTCGGCAGCGTTGCAGAGTTATACTCAGATTGCAGAGGTGTATCCAGAGAGCGGATTAGCTGCGCAAGGCTTGTACCGGGCAGGTCGTCTGTTGATGGCAGAAGAAAATTACCAAGAGGCACAGCATTATTTTGAGGCAGTCGTGGAGCGCTATCCTACCGAACCCATTCGTTTTCCGAGTTCGTTTCAGCTAGGTGTTGCTTTCTTACGTTTACAGCAGCCTGGCGAAGCAATTGAATGGTTGCAGCAGGCTCTGCAAACTCCGGATAGACATCACGCCGCCCAGGTGCAATTAACGATTGGCCGTGCTTACAGCGATGCAGGCAAGATACAGGAAAGCATCAACGCCTACATGCGTGTGGCTTATCTCTATGCTGATGAAACGGAGCTAGTCACACAGGCCTTGCGGCAAGCTGCCCGTCATTATGTCGTACTCAAGAAGTGTGCCGAAGCGGTGACGGTATATACGAAACTTCTCAAGCGTATCTCTGATGCACAACAGATCCAAGAGGTGCAACGAGAGATGGCTGATCGTGGATGTCCGTGACAATATCCTGTGAGCTGAGGCATTGGCTGCATTTTCGGGGCTGATAGCCAAGATAAGGAATGGCTCATGCTTGAATTTTTTGAGTTCGTCATGCAGGGTGGTGTAATCATGCTGCCCATTATTTTTTGCTCCGTATTGGCGCTAGGGATTATCTGTGAACGATTGGTTAATTTGCGTCGTAAGCGTCTTATCTCCTATGATCTCTTGAGTCGCATTGAGGCCTTCTTACAAGAACAAAAGATTCCTGAAGCGATGACGTTGTGTAAGCGGCACGAGTCTCCCATGACACGAATCTTACTTGTGGCAATTTTAAATTACGATTGCTCAAAGCCCGAAATTAAAGAAATGCTCGAGGAGCAGGGGCGGCAAGAGGTGCCGGTTTTAGAACGTAACCTGACGACACTCGGTACGATCGCTAGTATTTCGCCCTTTTTGGGGTTATTGGGCACCGTCGTTGGCCTTTTGAAAGTCTTTGCAGCAATTGCGCAGAGCGGCGGGACATCGAATCCTGCTATCCTGTCTGAAGGCATTCATAATGCGCTTATTACGACAGTGGGTGGACTGTGCGTTGCTATACCCGCTCTGGTTGCCTATAATTATTTCATTCGTCAAGCTGAGGGTCTTATTCTGGAGATGGAGCGTGTTTCCTTGCGATTATTGAATATTCTGAAGCGATAAGATGACTCATGCAATTCACCACTGGTCGGCCGCGACGTGTTAGTCTGGATATGACACCGCTGATTGACGTGGTGCTTATGTTAGTCATTTTTTTTATGTTAACCACAACTTTTGTACTAGCCCCTGGCATTAAAGTTGATTTGCCTAAGGGGCTTTCGGTACAGCAGACTCGCGATACGGATAAAGTTGTCATCATTATGAAAAATGGTGCCGTATACTATCAAGATGAACGGGTCGATTTAGCAACGTTGCAGGCGGCCTTACAGCAAGCACAACAGAAACAGCCGGGTTTGCGCGTGGTAATCAAGGCAGATAAGAATGCCCTGCATGGTCGTGTCGTTGAGGTCATGGATATGGCTAAAAGTATGGGTATTGCGCGCTTGGCTATTGCTACGGCGCCGAAGCAAATCTCCCAGCCTTAGTGTTTTGTATGAAACAGTTCAATTTACTAGGTGGATGCTGTCTTTCACTCATTTTGCATACCGGTTTATTTTTCTTTACGCCTGGTTTCTCCTCGCAGTATCAGCCTGTGGCTGATACTGCCACTGAGACAGAACTTGTTGAGTTAGAGATTCCGCTGCCCCCAGCTATGCAACCACCTCCTTTGCAACAACCTACTGCGATCGAAGCTGCCTCCCTTGCCTCGGCAGATGTTCCGAGCTATGATGCGACCAAGATCGTTCCTCCGGATATCTCACGTATCAACGGTGCGGTTGAGAAAATGAGTGCAGGTCTAGCAGCCCAATTTACATTGCCTGCGCTCCAGTTGCCCGCTCATAGCGCGTCGGAAGAAGCAGCGTTATCTCTGTCGCCGACCCCGCTAGAGGTGCCCGACATCGTATCGGCAATTCTGGAGCAATCTTTGTTGCTGCCTGGTGTGTTAGTCGGCAAAGATAAACTTGTCGGTTGGGGCGAGGCCCGTATTGGCGACAAGCAAGCACCGAGCCGTTTAGGTTTGCCGGAGCCAGACCTCCAGCAGGTTACGCAAGTATTGCCCGCAATTCTTCCGGCTGTCGTTCCTTCTCCTGCCTCGCAGCAGCGCTTTGGCATCCAGGGGCCTGTCGCAAAACGCGAGCCATTGTCTCGTCCATCTTCTCCTAAAGTGCATGTAGAAATAGAGAGTGAAATCACGCTCAAATTCTGGGTGCGTCCCGATGGTGTGGTTGGCCGCATTGTACCTGAGCGTAAGGGCGATACTGTTCTTGAAGCGGCTGCTATCCGCTATCTTGAGGGATGGCGTTTCACGCCTTTGCCTCTGTACGAACCGCAGGTCGAGCAATGGGGCCTCATCACGGTTCGTTTTTTACCCAACTGACCCTCAATCACTCAGCCTTGGCTTACCGGGTTGTGATAGGGGCATATAGAGTTCAGGGAGAAAGCTGATGTTCCGTCAAAAGCTGCGAGGATTGTTCGAAAAGACGCCAGTTATCCATTATATTAAGCAGGTTGATACCGTTGTTATTGGAGAGATCATCATTGATGTGAAGAATATTCTTCTCCGTAACTATGCCTGTGATGGGGCGCATTGTCTGTCGACAAAAGCGTTGCCCAATACCCTGGATGACTATGGTTTAACGTTTTACAATGAGGTCGCCGCATACGGCGATTGTTGCCGCGGCCCCATTGTTTTTGTGTCGCAAGATGAGCGTCAGCAGATTACTGATCATCTTGAAGGGATCATTCCGCATATGAGTCAGGAAGGGCAGTTTATTGTTAAAGACGCTTTACGGCAGAAGGGTTCGGATCATAAACATGAAACTTTTGCCGAAAGTGCGCGCGTGGCAAGGGGGAGTGAAGGCGAGCAGGAGCTGGATTTCGCCAAATTACACACGATTTGGGGTGATCAGTGTATTTTTCGTACCCTCCATCATGATGGCGTACGTGGGTACGTACGCTGTGCGATTCACGCCTATGCGGTACAGTCTGGTGTTTCATATTTGGATGTTAAACCGGCAGATTGTTGGTTTTGGCCCTTGGCATTGGTGCCATTGTATACGGGAAAGTTTTTCTTAACTGTACATACAGAAGAAACCAGGCATTTTACGGAAGAATCCGAAAGCTACGTGAAAAAAAGATGCTTGACTGAGCCGATTCCGGGTTCTCCATATATCTACCAAAGTTTTCAAAATGAATTGATACACGTGTTTGGCCAGGAATGGTTCGATGCCTTAACGGCGTGTGCTTGCCAGTATCATAATCAGACTGCTGGAGGTCGTTCTGAAGATCGCATTGGTATACAACAGTATTCCCCGCATGATGCTCAGGGATGAGTTACTCGACCGAACGGCGGAATATGACAGCCCGCAAACAATCAATACATTACGGGACGCCATCGCAACTCAGGGACATGATGTGGTGCTCATCGAAGCCGACGATGAGGCTTATGAGCGGTTGCACAAGGGGGGAATTGATTTCGTATTTAACATCGCTGAGGGTATCCGTGGAGAGGACCGTGAAGCACAAATTCCAGCGATACTGGAGATGCTTGGGATTCCCTACACCGGATCAAGACCTTTAACACTTGCCCTATGTTTACACAAAGCAAAGACCAAAGAGATTTTGTCGTATTACGACATTCCAACCCCGGCATTTCAAGTCATGTCCGGGCCGCATGAGACTCTTGCCAACACGCTCAGCTATCCTCTCATTGTGAAGTTGCTGCATGAAGGGTCAAGTATGGGGCTCTCATACGCGTCTGTTGTGGAGACACCTCAGGCACTTGCCGAGCGGGTTGGATTTCTTACTGAAAGGTATGCGCAAGCGGTGATTGTCGAGCAGTTTATTGATGGTCGAGAATTTACTGTACCCGTATTAGGCAATACGCCGCCCTGTCCTTTGCCGGTAATCGAGGTTTTATTTCGAGGTCCTCGAAATATCACGCTGTTTCAGCCTGATGATGCGGTGATCTTGATGATTGCGCGTGAGCGGGGGAAGCGGCTATCGGAGCCACCGCAATATCGATTTAGCAGTAACCAAGAGTATAGTCTTATCCAAACGGAAGATGGCGAGGAGTTAGCAATCCCGATTTCCTTAACGACCTCAGTATGTCCTGCGCGCATTTCTTCTGATTTGACTGCTGCGTTGCAGAATACGGCCCAGCAGGCATACTTAGCCCTTGAATGTCGTGATTGGGGGCGGATTGATATGCGGGTCGGGGATGACGGTGTGCCTCAAGTACTTGAATTGAATCCGATCGCGGGCATTGATCCGACCTATTGGCTGCCGCGCTCCGCGCTGGCAGCTGGAATGGCGTATACGACGCTAATACGTACGATTCTCGACGCGGCATGCCAACGCTATGGAATTTGAAATCTTGTGAATGTGCCTTTGTACGGTACCTTGTGGGAGTATACAGTTTTTATGGTTTCAGAAAAAAGAACGTGGCAATGAACTGGGCCCCGAAATTTTTGTCTGAATTTATAACGAATCCTAACGCAGTCGGGGCTGTTGCATCAAGCTCTAATAGTCTGCGGCATAGAATGCTAGAATGGATTGACTGGAAAAACGCCAACGTTATTATAGAATATGGTCCTGGTACGGGTGTCTTTACTGACCATATTCTGTCATGTATGCGGCCGGGCGCTAAGTTTTTTGTCATTGAGATTAATCCCGTTTTTGCTCAGATGTTGAGGCAGCGTTTTCCGAGCCTCCGGGTGTACCAAGATAGCGTTGCACGCGTGCAGGACATTTGTAAAGAAGAAGGCGTCGATCAGGTTGATGCCGTTATCTCTGGACTTCCTTGGGCGTTGATTACAGGAAAGAGCCAGAACATTTATCTGGATGCTACGTTGGAGGTGCTGAGCCCCCAAGGACAGTTCGTTACATTTGCTTATTTAACGGGATTTTTATTGCCCGAGGCAAAACGGTTTAAGACCAAATTACATCGGAGATTCTCAGACGTTCAAAAAAGTCAGGTTAGCTGGCTCAGCCTCCCACCTGCCTTTGTCTACAGATGCTGTCGGTGATTTAACCGGCGCAAATACGCTTGCTTTTTTTTGTCGCATGAGGTTTTTGACACGGCCGCAGGTGAAATTTGTCGCTGACGGACGACCTGGAGGTGCTGAGTAAGAAGGGGATTGATTTATGCAGACGGCACAGATTAAGAGAATTTATGCCCGATATTCTCGAGTCTATGACGTTATTTTTAAGCGCTGGCTTTACCCGCGCCACAAGCACGTTATCCAATCATTGAATATTCCACCGGGTCACCGGGTGCTTGATGTTGGGGTTGGTACGGGGATTTCTCTGCCGATTTATCCAGGACATGCTGACGTCGTTGCGGTGGACCTCTTGAGCGAGATGATACAAGAGGCGCAGAGAAAGGTGCGCCGGGAGCAATTGAGGCATGTGACGCTAATGGAAATGGATGCCGAGCGTCTGGGCTTTGCGGATAATGTTTTCGACTACGTTGTTGCAGCGTTTGTGATTAGTGTTGTGTCTGACCCCATACGTTTCCTGTCGGAAATCAGACGCGTTAGCAAGCCGGAAGGACGGATTGTGATCATCAATCATTTTCAGAGCGAAAATCGTCTCATCGCTCAGGTGGAAAAATGGCTGGCCCCACTGTGCACAAAGATTGGTTGGCATTCCGATTTGTGCCTTGAAGATCTCATGCAACGTACAAATCTGCAGATCGAGCGGAAATATTCAGTGAACAAAATCGATTTGTGGGATGTTGTTTTTGTCAGTAACAAAAAATGAGCAGACACGTCATTAGAACTCGTAAGCCGGGCAGAAGTCCTTGAGTGGTTCCAAACATCAGATTGTTTTCATGATCAGCGGCTTCTATCCTACCAGTTTGGCGGGATAATTGCGATTTGCAGGGCTAGGCTCCGCAACATTTCTTAAATTTTTTGCCGCTGCCACAAGGACAGGGTGCGTTGCGTCCCACTTTTTCCCCCTGTCGACGTACGGTAGCTATCGTCGCTTCCCCACCGCTTTCTTTAGGCAGATCTGGTAGGCCGCCGCGGTGAGCAATCGCTCTAGAAGTACGGCTAGCTTGTCGCATTGGCGAGGAATCATCGTCAGGCATGCGCTCCGCTTTGAATAGGACGCTAACCACATCGGTTTTGATACGCTCCATCATCTCAACGAACATGTCGAACCCCTCCCGCTTGTACTCGTTGAGCGGATTCTTTTGGCCGTAACCTCGCAGCCCAATACCTTCTTTTAAGTGATCCATGCCGAGCAGATGATCTTTCCAATGCCTGTCGATGAAATGAAGCATGACCCAGCGCTCTAAAGCCTGAAATGATTCGGAACCAACCTCTTGTATCTTTTCCGTGTAGCTCGTTTCGAGATGATTGCGCAGTTGTTCAAATAGGGTGTCTCGATGCAAATTGGCAACATGTTCTGGGGTGAGGGGAACTTGAAGCCCGAAATCACGCAGTAAAGCCTCTGCGAGGTCCTCAAGATCCCAGTCGTCCGCATAAGCCTCGGTAGGTATATGAGTGTTAAAAAGAGATTCGAATACATCCAGGTACATTTCCCGCACGATCTCGTGCATGTCATCCGTCTCCAGCACTTCGCGGCGCTGACTGTAAAGCACCTCGCGCTGTTTGGTCATGACATCGTCGTATTCAAGGAGGTGTTTGCGGATATCAAAGTTGTGCGCTTCAACCTTGCGTTGGGCATTTTCAATGGCTTTGGTAATCATTGCGTGTTCGATTGGCTGCCCTTCTTCCATACCCATTTTTCCCATCAGCCCTGAAATACGTTCTGAGCCAAAAATTCGCAACAGATCATCTTCCAACGAGAGATAAAAGCGGGATGATCCGGGATCACCTTGCCGTCCGGCACGGCCACGCAGCTGATTGTCTATACGTCGGGCCTCGTGCCGTTCGGTGCCAATAATGTGCAGTCCGCCTGGGGCGACGACTTCATCATGCTCGACCGCGCATCGGGCTCGCGCTTTCTCCAGCTGCTGCTGGTAATCTGGGTCACTGGCGCCGAGCTTACATGCTTTTCGAGCTAAGAATTCCGGGTTACCGCCTAACAAAATATCAGTTCCGCGCCCGGCCATGTTGGTGGAGATGGTTACCCCACCTTTGCTGCCAGCCTGGGCAATGATTTCGGCTTCTCGTTCGTGGTTCTTGGCGTTGAGAATGTTGTGAGGAAGGCCTTGGCGTTTGAGCATGGCGCTGAGCTGCTCGGATTTTTCAATAGATATGGTACCGACTAAAACCGGGCGTCCTTGCTGATGGAGTGCCTTGATCTCATCTATAACAGCGTGAAATTTTTCTCGTTCGGTGCGATAAATGACGTCGGGGTGCTCAGTTCGAATCAGCGTACGGTTGGGGGGAATGATGACGACTTCCAGCTTGTAAATCTGATGAAATTCCGCTGCTTCCGTATCTGCTGTGCCTGTCATGCCAGACAACTTGTCATACATACGAAAGTAATTCTGGAAGGTGATTGAGGCTAAGGTCTGGTTCTCGTTAGCCACTTTGACATGCTCTTTGGCTTCTAAGGCTTGATGTAGCCCATCGCTGTAACGGCGCCCCGGCATGAGACGGCCGGTGAATTCATCCACAATGACGACCTTACCGTCTTTGACCATGTAATCCACATCGCGCTTGAAGAGCACGTGTGCCCTGAGCGCTTGATTGATGTGATGAATCACGTCGATTTGCGTATTTTCGTAAATATTGTCGACCCCAAGAAGCGACTCACATCGCACAATTCCCTCTTCCTTGAGCGTCACCGTATGGGCCTTCTCGTCAAGTTGGTAATCTTTTTCTTTTTCGAG
>JAPULM010000533.1 GCA_027294925.1 bacterium | reverse complement strand
TGGGCCTTCTTGGGCCAGTATGCCTGGGCCAACCACGAGATTGGTCAGATTGAGGAAGGCCGGCGTCTGGCGGAGCACTCCCTGGAGCTGCGCCCCACTAACGCCGTGGCGGCTCACTCAGTGGCCCATGTCTGCTTTGAGATGGGAGAGTACCAGCAGGGTGGAGAATTCCTCGGCGAGTGGCTCGAGGGCTTCGACCGGCGGGCGCAATACCGCGTGCACCTTTCTTGGCATCAGTGTCTCTTTGATCTGGCCATGGGCTGTTACCAACGAGTGCTGCAACGCTATGATGACGACATTCGGCAGGCAGTTGTGGCCAAGCAAGTGAGGGCGCTCCAGGACTCGGCCTCTCTTATGTGGCGCTGGAAGTTGTATGGCGGTGCCGACCTTTCCGGAACGTGGCAAGAAGTACGGGATTTGGCGCTCCCGGCCACGGAAAATTCAGGCCCTGCTTTTAGAGACGGTCACGCCGCCTTGGCCTTCGCTACGGCTAGCGACGACCTCATGTTGGGACAACTTATTGACCGCCTGCGTGATCTTGCAGCCCAGGGCAACGTGCTAGCTGCCGAAGCCACCTTGCCCCTGGTGCAGGGCATCAGCGCCTTTGCCCACGGGGAATACGCCGAGGCGGCGCGGCTCCTCGGGCCTCTTTACCCGCAGTTGACCCGTATCGGTGGAAGCCATGCCCAGCGGGAAGTGTTTGAGGATACCATCCTGGAGGCATTTCTGCGGGCAGGAGAGTTCGACCAAGCCGAGGCGTTGCTGCAAACACGCCTCAGTCAACGGGCATCGGCGCGTGACCTGTTTCGCGTTGGTCGTATACAGGCAAGCAGAGGGCAACAGGACGAAGCCTCCGCGAGCTTCAATGACGTTATGCAGCGCTGGCAGGATGCCGACAGGGATTCGCCGGAGTTCGCCACCCTCTCGGGCCATATTACGTGATGTATACTCGATCCAGACAATCCATCGACGCCGGGCGCGGCTCGTTGCTCACCCAGCGTTTGCCCGATACCGGCTGCCGCTAGAGCGGGGCAGGAGGAGGGCCGGCAGGAAGGTCGCGTCCGGTACCGGGGAATCACTTGGCAGGCCGCCTGCTATGACAACACTCTCGCAGCGGGCACGAAAGCCCAGATCGTGTGTCGCAAGAACCTTATCTGGATCGTTGAGCCTGCAAACCCACTCGATGCGAGATACTCCCAAAAGAGAAGAAGACCGATGCTGACTGCATTTACCTTTCTTGTTCTGGTGGCGCTCTTCGTGCTGGGTTGTATGCCTGGCTCGATCCCCGAATTTGCTATCGCTAGGGGAAAGACGGCGACGGCTTAATTACCGTGATTGAAGCTTCTTGCATCATCGACAGCCCAATCTTTCGTGACTCAACTCGAACGACCGCGATTTCGTCAACCCATCTGTCGGAGGCAATTCAATGCCGCATGCTGGACCGGCAGCAATAGGGCGAGAGTTACCAATATCCACAAGACTCACGCCAGCAGCGAGTTCGAAGGCGAGTTCCAATAGGGGATCGAAGGTCTCCAACCTGAGGCCTGGTCTCTTCTCAATGCATCAATACTAGACCTGATCCCAGTTCTTCACAGCTACTTTTTTCGCGACGACCGTTGGCGAGCCCCTGCCTTTGCAGACTTTGGGCGACGACGCCTGGCTGTCTTGGGGCGCTCTGCGGTTTTTCTACGGCTTCTGACGTAGAGAAAAGCAGGGATGAGCACGGCAACGCCCACGGCTAACACCACATAAGGCGTACGTGAGCGCTCCGGGGCCAGGACCTCTAGGGCCTGCTGGCCGAGGAAATCCACCCGGTGCAGTCGGGAACTCGACGTGTCATTGCGGTCAAACCTGACCCGGATGGGGTGGGAAATCCCTTGCGCTTCTATAGCGAGCTGCTGGCCAAGGTCATGGTTGTGCAGGTGCAGACGGATGCTATACCGCCCACGCGCGCCTGAGCGGGTGACCCCCAGACGTGCCCCCAGACGGTCGGCGATGGTCACCGAGGCGTCTTTGATCGGTACCCCGTCGGCGTCTTTCACATACCCCCAGATGGTGTACCGGTGATCCTCGGTGTGCTCGGCATATACCTTGCTCGCCGCCCAGAGAGCAACCAGTATCATAATAACAGCGGTCCAACGTTTCACATGGAGCCTTTCTATACCATCATAGCGGGCGACATACTCGAACACGACGTAAACCTCTCCCCCATGGTATCGCCACAAACCGGACCACGGGTCAATTCTCTGATTCCGATTGGCTGTCATCCTGAGGCATTTTTCTGGAAATCACCAAGAAGATGTCGGCTCTAGCATTGCCACGCGAAGTGACACATGTGTTGATGCAAGACCTGACCCCTTCTTTCTTACGGCGCTATCGACCCCCAGGCATCAAGCAGTGCGTCGTCACCGTGACACTCAAGGCCGTCTCGTCCTCGTCCCCACAGATACATCAACAAATCATGCGCTGAGCCACGCGCCGCGGCGTCGCCCTTGGCGTGCTCGTGGGTCACGCTTAATTTGCCATCTTGGGACATGAGCATCCACTCGCCTTCGCCGTCAGTACGGTGGAGATGTAGCGAGCCGGCGGGATAGACCGGCAGCGGACCGCGTGGCCGGTGCTGCATGATTACTTCCATCATCTCGCTTACCCCATCGGTCGCCAGCTCCGGATCGATGGGCGCTGGTGTACCGGCCGCTTGCTGTGCATCCAAGCGGTGCACGGCGGTTTCGTGTGCCATACGGCGATGGAAGAACGCTGCGGTTTTATTGGGGGTCCAGCTCCACGCCGGGGCTTCTGGCGAAGTAGTACGGAGAGCTGCGAGGACTTCTTCATGGCGCTCTCGCAGCCAGGCTGTGATGTCGCCTTCCGCAGGTGCGGCCGGTGTCTCTGAAGGGGCTCGTTCCTCGGGGTTGCCGGCGCGTAGTTGGGCGATGACGAAGCCATAGACTTCGCCCATGTGTTTGGCAAGATCGCGATTCGTCCAGCCCGGACACGCATCAACCTGGACGCTCGGGGCGGCCGAGACAGCTGCGATCAGCGCGCTACCATCGGCTTCAATGTGTTGGATATAAGTTTGGCTATGCATGGCTCGATCGTAAAGAAATAGGGTTTGTAAATGTACCTTTCTCATGCAGCGAGCCCATACGAGCCAGGCAGGAAAGGGCGTCTGTGTTACGATGTGCGGACCTAGTCTGGCATTTCCTTGAGACGCTTGTCAAGCGCACCCCGTCACCCCTCGGCGGTCGCTTTGAGAGCCGCGAGCGTCGTACACATGGCAGCTTCAACGACTCGAGACCGCTCGTCCAGTTGCGCCTGGGTGCGACTCTGCAGCGTCTGCGGGAGTTGCTCGACATCCCACACTTCCGTCACCCGTGTCCCGGCTTCGGTTGGCTCCAAGCGGTATGTCCAGCGCACACAAGGGCCTTCGTCAGGGCGCGTGACGAATTCGAAGCAACGACCTCGATCCGCAGCCGTCACCATGACCGGCACCGACCATGAGCGCTCGCCGGTCTGATTGTGGCCGATGTATCGATCCCCGACCTGTCCATGTCCGCCATCCTGCCACTCGCCACCGACGTTCTCGGGGCTCCATTCTCCCATCCGTGGGAGATCCGAAATGAGGTCGTAGACGACCTCCGAGGACGCGTTGATCTCAATGTTGGCTTCACGATGCATTCCGTGTACGGTCATCAGTGTCCTCCGAGTAAAGAAGTAATGAAATGGAACATCAGCAAACATCAGTGTTGTTGAATTAGGCAAGCTCTGCAAGTAATATTTTTGCCTCTTGGAGAGCCGCCGTGTCAAAGCTCTCGGTAAACCAGTCGCGCATCGGAACGATGCCCTCCTCACCATGCCCTTGCATAGTAGGCCCAACCCCGACGAAACGCTTGCCATCCTCATCAGTAGCAGGGAGCCGGGAGTGGAGGAGTTCGTCTTTTAAATCTTCGCTGAAGCCGTCATCGAGGTCAAACTGACGTTTCAGTGCCCGATACGAGACGCGCCCGTTCTGCTGGAGCAGTGCGAGCACCTGTTCGATCACCTCGTAGAAGTCCATCAACCCCCTGCGGTACGGTGTGATAACAGCCGTCTCATACCGTCACCCATCTTAGCAGAACACCGGATGGGATTCCATCCATTGGAGCGAGGAGAGGAATTCAATATCTCCGTTGATCAGTCTTTTTTCGGTACGATAGTAACACCATCATGTTAATTTAACGGGACGGATAATGCAAACCACGTACGACGGGATTGAACGGACCTCTGCGGGTCATCTCAAACCACATCGTTGGGCGCTCGTATGCTTTGCAGATAGCGTCCTGACGATCGGGAGAACGATATTGATGTCAACGTCATCTACGCCGTGCCAGATATGTCTAAGGCTCATAGATTTAGGTATTGTTTTGCTGCGCCTTGCTGTACTGATGTCTATGACGGCTTGGTTCCTACCGCACAGTGCACTGGCGGTGAAATGAATACAGTAAGACTTGGGTTACGGCATCCGGCTATAATTACCTATCTGAGGATTGATCATGAGCCGACCCTGTTGTGTTGATCATCAAGAAGAGGGGGCAGAACATTGCGTTCATTCGTGCAGATTATACTTGCTATATTACTGGTCGGGATTGGGGGCGCAGGGGGTTGGTATCTGCGAGGGCTTGGCGAATTTTCCCGTGCTGCGGATAGCGCTGCTCATTCCGCCCATGATTCTGCCAACAAGCCAACGCAATCAGCCTTAACAGGCAAGCCCTATGATCACCAGACGCTTGACCGACTTTTATCGACCGCACAATATGAGGAGGCCATTGAATGGTTTCGCACACTCGTGTTCGACAAGGGTTTCAAACCAGTCGGTTGGGCCAGTGAACTTTTCTTTTTTCACACGAAAAGGCTTGAACGATTAGGGGCGACACACAAAGCAATCCGTTTGCTTCAGGAATACCTCGCCGTCGCCTCGCAGGACGCTGACGCATATATCCTGTTGGCGCATTTACAGCATCGTAAAGGCAGCACGGGCGCCGCGCTAGAGACACTGGTAAGCGCCTCGATTACAGTCCGCAGTGAACGCCAAGCACAGCTTCTACGGGAATTTGATCGCATGCTTCGCGCCTATGTCAGTCAGCATCGCGACAATGAGTCTGATGCGGTTGATGAAGCATTATTAGAACGTTTAGTCCAGGCACTGCCACATCATGAGCCGTTATACTTGGAACTTGCTCGGCGCTATATCCAGATCGGCGATCTTGGGGTCGCAGCCGCATGGCTCAAAGAGGTGGATCCGAATGGTAAGCAGGCAGTACAGCGTGAGCGTTTGAGGGTCTACATTGAGCGTCAGTTAGAGCAAGTCGCTGGTTTTGAATCACGTGTCTCTTTACAGAGATTGGGGCGGCATTATACAGTCGACGTCACCATTATCAACGGCTACGATGAGGTCGACTTCCGTCTCATGATCGATACAGGGGCTTCGTTGACGCTTTTGACGCCCGAGGCGGCAGAAAGACTGGATATCGTGGTTGACGCCATCGAACGTCATCAGCGACTGGCAACGCCAGGTGGTTTGGTCGATGCACCCCTGTATCAGATAGAAGCGCTGGTGGTAGGGCAGGAAGTCGTCTGGGACCTACCGATTGCGATCGTACCGTTAGGAATAGGGGGGGGACTCATTGATGGACTTATTGGCATGGATTTTCTAGGAAAATTCGATTTTAAAATCGATCAGGACAAGCAAGAATTAAAATTGACGCCTCGACCATAACCGTAACGTCCAGCTCCATCACCCCTGTTCCAGAACCTCCTTAAACGTCCTGACGGCCTTTTCTCTGTTAACGCCGTACTTATACCATTACCAGGGAGCTCTGGCAGGTGCCAGAGCCGCCGCAACGAGCGCCGCTATTTTTTACCCCGACTTGAGCTGGCTGCCGCCCTTTGACGCCGCCGTGGACGGGCGATCGCTCGCTTCAGTGCCGTGGCGGGCCGGAAGGTCACGGTTTTGCTGGCTTTAATTCTGAGCGGTTCCCCGGTCTGAGGGTTGCGACCTTTGCGGGCCGCTCGACTCCTCAGGGTAAAGGTGCCAAAACCCGGGAAGCGGAAGCTCTGCTCTTGATGAATCGCCGCCGTCACAGTGTTAAAGACTAGGTTGACAATCTCATTGGCCGCTGCCTGCGTGAGCGCGACTTTCGTCGTGCCGACGCGTATCTGCCTTACAAGTTCCTCTTTGGTCATCGCAAGATTCCTCCTGAGTATGGGTGAAACGGGGACGTGTGATCGGTTATTTGTAGCACTATCGAGCAGGGTGCGCAAGATATTTCAGGCAGCTTTTAGCGCTCACGCTGATACAGCCGCGTCATACGCACTAGGTTTGGGCGACATCGAGACCTATTGATCGAGTCAGCATGGGGTGGAATAGGGGCCCAAGGAGCGGTCGCGTATGATGCCTAATCTCTCTCACTGAGGTGCTCGACGATGTAGCCCCGTTAGGTAGCAAGCTGGCGTAGAAAATCGAGGCTCAGCGTGGCGCACTCGCCCGCATCTGTCGCCGCCACGTGATAGGATGTGCTCTGGACGATATGCAACCGGCAGTTGGGGATGGCCTCGGCCCAACGCTTCACGGTATCGCTATCGGCCAGAACACTGCCGGCTCTGGTGATCATCAGTGTTGGGGTGAGAATAGTGCTTAATTTTGGTGTCAGATCAAAGGTGGCAATAGGCTGGAATAAGCGCTGCAGGACAGCGGGATTAGCCGAGGACATCAGATCGATCCAGCAGTCGAACATGGCCTGTGGCACGTTACGTCCCAAACGGCCCCGCATGGTGGTTTCCGCCCAGCTTCGCACCCCATGATCCCGCACCAGATCCACCCAATCGAGATGTTCTTGCTGCTTGGCCATGAACGACGCCGCGAGCCGATGACGGTCAGACTGCGCAGGAGCTGAGGCGCCATGCTGGCCAGCTGCATATGGCCGGTGAGGGCTGTTTTGATGTTGCTTAGGCTGTCGATGAGGCGTAGCATGCTGAGCGTGTACCCTGCGGTTGGAGACGGGCGATGCACTGCGAGGCATAGCGATGGGTGCGGAGATGCCGCACTGGCGCGTGCAACGTCTTGTCATCAGCAAAGAAGAGGTCGGCACCGAGAGAAAAGGAAGGTATAAAGATGCTTGTGTTGGAGGTATTGAATCCGGTTGCCCAGCAAAGAGGGCTATTGACTGCAATGTCCATTAATCCCAGGCCTTCCAGCTTAGACAACAAGACGGTGGGACTTCTTTGGAGTGGTACGCATGGTGGGGATGTTGCTCTCAAGCGCGTAGGTGAAATGCTCCAGGAGGTGTTTGAAAACGTCAGGATTAATTTCTACACCAGTGGACACTATCCCGCCCCACCGCCTATCGTCAAGCAGGCCGGAGAGGAATGTGACGTCGTCATCGGCGCCACTGCCGATTGAGGGACCTGCGCGTCGTGGATGGTCCACGACATGATTGAGATCGAAAAGATGGGTAAGCCTGCTGTACCCATCGTGTCTGGCCGTTTTGAGGAAGACGCCATAGCCAGTTCCCGCGCCTTTGGCATGCCGGACCTGAAATTCGTTATCGTTCCCAGGATTTACCGAAACCTCGCAAAAGAGGAATGCATCAGGCAGACCGAACTCGCCATCGATGGCCTCGTGCATATTCTGACGGCTCAGGACGATACAGATAACAGAACCAGCAGCATCGACCCTTCTGGCGTGTATCGCTTTGAGGACCACGATAGGTATGATGCCGTGTTGCGCATGAACGAGGACTTTATTAGTCGAGACTGGGGCGACAGCTTTCCCCTGTACCCTGCAACGCGAGAGGCGGTCGATGAGCTTCTGAAGGGTACTTGCCTTGCATCCGACCATCTCGTGTGTGACATGCCTCCCGGCTTTGGCCTTGCCACCGTAGAGAAAATTGCCATTAACGCGGCCATGGCCGGCGCCAAGCCCGAGCACATGCCCGTTATCATCGCGGCGGTAAAGGCGTTATCACAGCTCGGCCCGCACGGCGGCAAGTCCCTCCTGATGTCCACCACGTCGCATGCGCCGATGCTGGTGGTGAACGGGCCTATCGCCAACGAGATTGGTCTCAACCCCAGGTCTGGCTTGGGACCGGGGCGCGACAACAGCGTCAATATCACCATTGGCCGTGCCTTTTCTCTGTGCTTGCGGAACATCGGCTACTGGTATCCTGGCCAGATGGACATGGATACCATTGGGACGACACGAAAGTTCGTCCACTGCCTGGCCGAAAACGAAGAGATGAGTCCCTGGGAGCCGTTCCACATGGACAAGGGCTTCAAACGCGATGAAAGTGCCATCAGTATCTTTATCACCGCTGGGGAACTAGACGTTCAAGACCAAGGAAACACGACAGCCGAAGGGTTACTGAAAACCATTGCCTATGGCTGTACATTCGGAACCCGTAGTCTTGGAGACCGTCACACGGCGGAGAGGCTTATCTTCATGCCGCCGGACGTTGCCGGACCTGTGGGGGCTCAGGGTTTTACCAAAAGGGGCGCCAAAGAGTTTCTTCACTTGAACGCCAACGCCAGTCTGGGCAAGATGATTCAGTATATGCCACTAGAGGGAGAACCTCGGGTAGCCGCCAACTGGAAGTGGCTGGAGAACCATACCGAGCAGGAGCGCCTCGAGATGACCGTTCCTGTACTTGAGAGTGCAGACCGTTACGACATCTTCGTCATCGGTGCGGATAGGGCCAAGACCCTGGTCATGCCAAGCGGTCCGAGCCCTGCAACTGTCGGCGTCGACCCGTACAGGCCTTGACCATATCCCATCGGGGTAGCGTCATGCAGGCGGAGGTCATGTGCTGTGTATGCATCCTCATTGTGTCAAGCAATCGCGCTTGCCTCTCCCCCTGGTGCTGGCCCCGGTAGCAAGCTGAGTCGTTCAAGATGGCAGGCAAAAACTGACATAGGCTTGAGCCGATATCTGACGCTAGAGAGGGAGTTGCGCCGATATCGATAAGCCAAGTATTGATGATATCATTGGCTGCATTGATTAAGTTACCCTTAGAGGGTCTTGTCATGATGTCTGTTAATAACGAAAAATCACGCAACGGCAGATCACGACGTAACCGCTATACCTCGCGAGAAGCATGGCACGCCGCCCGTGAGGCGTTTCTTGGTCATCTTTGCCACTATTGCGAGGAGCGTTCGGCGGGACCGCCACTGTGTAGGAGCTGCCAACGTTCCTTACTACGATTAATAGCAGCGGGAGAAGAGTTGGGGTTGTGTGGTTGCCAAGGTGTCGAGGCGTGGTTTCTAGAGTATTCAGGTGCCTACGAGCGACCATCCGAAGCGATCGAACAACAGGACGCTGTCGACGAAATTACGCCAGCCATTGAATTTTTCACGCAAGTCCTATGTCGATTTTAGTAACCAACCCTAGCGCAAGCAGTAGGGCACTCCTCCGCCATCGCTTTTACCAACCTCTGTGGTAAACGGCGGGCAGCCTAATTTTCCTCCGCCACTTCCCGGATCTGGGGCGCCTGCGCTGGCGCCGCTTCGACCCATGTTGCCGCTATAGGCGGGATGGTCATACCCTTCTCCCTCTTGCCAATACGGTTGACTTCACACAGCCCCCAGCACCACTTCGTGCGTTTGCATGGTCGCCGGTGGTGGGCTATCCTGGCAGCATTGTAACGCTGCTGGAGGCGGGGAGCAAGGGAATGTCAGGATGATACAGAAAAGATAGAAAAGCTAGAAAAGCTAGAAAAGCTAGAAAAGCTAGAGGTCTACCATCATGATTATCGTTTGGGGGCTACTCGTCACCTGCTAAATCCTATGGTAGACCCCAATTCTTGTAGGGTCACTGATGGGTACTTGACAGAGCCCGGTGCGTCCGTTAAAAGAGGTCGATGAGATGAGCGGATGCACGCCAGGTGGATGGCGAATCGGCCAGATCGGATTCACGGCTCGTATTCAGTGGGCTGGAGGAGAAAGTCATGAAGTTTGGTATAACCCTTCCGTCGTTTACCTGGCCCGGTTTGGACTATGATATGACGCGGCGCATAACCAAGGACATGGCGAGGCGAGTCGAAGTATTGGGGTTTGACTCGATAACCGTCTGGGATCATCTATTGAGTGCGCCAGGGCTCTATGGCGGTTCGTGGCTCGATCCACTGATGGTGCTTAGCTGTGTCGCCGGGGTGACCGAGACCATTGCATTGGGGACGCACATCTTGGTGCTCCCCATCCGCCATCCGGTGCTATTGGCGAAAGAGCTGGCTAGCCTGGATTATATGTCCGGCGGCCGTTTCTTTTTCGGTGTTGGCCCGGGTTGGAACGAGCCTGAATTTACCTCCATGGGCATCTCCATACGCGAGCGCGGTCGGCGTACCGATGAGGTCCTTGACATCCTGCAACTGCTCCTGACCCAAGACCATGTCTCCTTCCAGGGCCAGTTCTGGCAATTCGACAACGTCACCATCGAACCGCGTCCAGAAAGGTACTTCACCGTTTGGGTTGCCGGCGGCTCGCGTCTTCCCGACCCTCTGTCACCCGATCAACCCTACATGGTGAAAACGGTTCTGCAACGGATTGCCAAACATGCGGATGTCTTCACTTGCCGGGCGTCGGGCAACACCGAGTGGGTAGCCCGTGATTTCGACACCGTTAAGGCGCACCTGCGCTCGGTCGGCCGTGATCCCAGCAGCCTGGGTCTGGCACATGTGCAAGCCGGCTACATTGTTGACACCAATGACCGCAACAAGGCGCTTGACATTCAAAAACAACCCATGTTGACGATCATGGGGAGCAATCGCCCATGGGAGCATTTGCAAGCGTGTTATCTAGTGGGCAGTATCGACGACATCGTTGAGCGCCTGAAATTTCTTGAAAGTAAGGGCCTGGAGCATGTCACCATCCAGCCCGCGGCACCGGACATGGCGCAGCTCGAGTTATGGATGGAGAAGATTATTCAGCCGTATTTCCGCTAATCTCCCCTCTTTCACCAGGCGGCGGCACTCAGATTCATGTTTTTTTAAATGAGGAGGCAAGGTTATGCCAAAACAACAACGTGAGTTTTTTGACCCTAACGATTTAGCGTGGGAATCGGTAGAGGCGGGCTCCGGCGCTACCGCCGAGGGCGTGGTGCAAAAAATCCTCAGTTATGACCAGGAAACCGGCGATTGCACACGACTTCTCAAATTCCCTCCTGGCGCGCAAACCGATGAAGTGATTACACATGATTTTTTT
>JAPULM010000532.1 GCA_027294925.1 bacterium | reverse complement strand
TTCAAGGACTTTGCAGGTCTGGCCGCATACTGGCTCAAAGAATTTGGACTGATTTCGCATTTGAAGCTGGATGAGACCGACGGGGATATTGCCTATGATAGCGTTGGGGAAAACGATGCCGTCGTGATAGGGGATGCGATGTGGCAGCCTGAAGCGGGACTAGTCCGCGGGGCATTGCAGTTTTATGGTATTGATGGCTATCTGAGCGCACCCTTCATTCTCGATCCTTCCATACAGCCATATAGTGCCTATATCTGGATCAAAGGCGACCAACCACGCCAAACGATCATCTCGCAGCAAGGCGCTTTAGGCGATTGGCTATATCTTGATGCAGCAGGAACACTCACAAGCAGTCTACTATCTCCACTCCCTCCTGTGACCTCTGACGTCGTGATCACGGACGATCGCTGGCACCACGTTGGCCTGGTAGTCGATGGATCGGGTATATCTCTATACGTAGATGACGCGGAGGTCGCCAGAACCGACATTACTCCATTTTTCGCGGCCAAAGGTGACCTACAAATTGGTGCTGGCAACAACCTAGAACCCGGCACCTTTTGGTCTGGCTTGATTGATGATGTGCGGATCTATGATCGGGCGGTGGCGCCGTAGGGGCAGCAGGGCAGTGACTAGTGACTAGTGGCGAGTGGTTAGTGTTTTCGAAATCCTGCAGTGCACTCATTGCTAGCCGCTAGATCATGATCGGGAAGTGAAGCGATAACAGACAAACCCATTCCAGGAAGGCAAAACACAAGGCCGGTGATACCATGTATCGCCGGCCCTTGTTCGTAAATACATCGCATTCCTACAGGGTCTCCATTCATATCCTTCCTCTGTGCGAACCCATGCTGATTCTTGCCAATTCTATGTTTTTGTGGATAATGACTGCATCAAACAGTTCACCCGAGCAATGGATCAGATCATCAGAAAAGGGTCAGGATTAAGAAAAATGGAGACAAATGCTACTTTTCAATGACCAGTGGAACCGCTACGCAGCGGCAGACGTTGCGCTTCAGGCCGTTCAGAAAAAACCCAAACGAGGTGGCCTTTCGGGCCACGAGTTACTCTCGACGCGGATTGCCATGACACCGTGTCTCCTACGCCTAACTTTATTTTGGAGAACCAGTTTGCTAGGGTTGAGAACAACGATTATCGCAGGTGTGAGTTTGGTGATGCTTTGCAGTGCTACCCAGATGACCGCGACAGCACAACAGTCCGGCGGCGGCACGCAACTCTTTTCCAAGATGGGATCGCATTCGCGTACCATCACGACTGATTCGGCCGAAGCGCAGGTTTTCTTCAATCAGGGCCTGACTTGGGCCTACGCCTTCAATTACGACGAGGCCATCCGATCCTTCAAACGGGTGGCCGAACTTGACCCACGCTGCGCCATGGCCTACTGGGGGGTAGCCCTGTGTAACGGACCGCATTATAACAATTCGGTCATGTCCGAAACCCAGTCAAAGGCTGCGTGGAATTCGCTGCAGCAGGCATTGAAACGCATTGACAATACGACGCCCGTTGAGCGCGGCCTGATCCTTGCGCTGTCAAAGAGGTATGACAAGCCCTGGCCGGAGGATCGTAAACCCTTCAATGAAGCCTACGCCAAGGCAATGGGAGAACTCTATGCGCGCTACCCGAGCGACTCGGACGTCGGCACGCTCTACGCGGAATCACTGATGGACCTCAAACCGTGGGCGCTCTATACGCCAGAGGGCGAGCCAAGCGAGGGTACGGTGGAGATTGTCACTTTGCTCGAAAAGGTGATGGCACTCGCTCCGAACAACCCCGGCCCAATTCATTTTTATATTCACGCGGTTGAGCCAAGTGCCAACCCCGCGCGCGCGCTGCCTGCGGCCGAGCGCCTCCGCGATATGATTTACGCCAGCGGTCACCTGCTTCACATGCCCTCACACATCGACGTGGTCGTCGGGAGATGGAAAGAGGCAATCGAACAAAACCGTAAGGCGATGCGATCTGATGAACACTACCGTCGCATCGCACCTCCGCAGATATTTCAGTACCTCTACATGTCGCATAACTCGCACATGTTGGCCTTTGCCGCGATGATGATCGGTCGGGAGCAGGAGGCGATGAAAGCGGCTCGTGCCATTCTGGAGGACGTGTCCAACGAGGTGGCACAGGAGATGACGCCCTTTCTCGACAGGATGATGTGCGCGGTGTACGACGTGCAAAAACGCTTCGGTCGGTGGGATGAGCTTCTCGCAGAAGCGCCACCCGCGCCCTTCCTCCCCTTCTCCACGGCGATGTGGCGCGCCAATCGTACGATTGCGTACGCCGCCAAGAAGGACTTTGTCAGCGCCGAACTGGAGCAGGAGGCGTTTCGCCGCGCGGTGAGCCGTGTTCCGGAAGAGTTGGTACTGGCTGCCAGCAAGGCGAGACAGGTCCTAGCCGTAGCGGACTATCTGGTCTCCGGTGAAATCGCCCTGCAGAAGGGTGATTTGAAGCACGCTGCGTCCGAACTGCAGAGAGGTGTTGAGATCGAGGACTCGCTGCGCTACATGGAACCGCCTGAGTGGATACAGCCCGTCCGGCACACACTTGGCGCTGTGCTGCTCAAAGATAAACGATTCGTCGAGGCGGAACGCGTGTATCGAGCGGAC
>JAPULM010000531.1 GCA_027294925.1 bacterium | reverse complement strand
CTAGAAAAAACTTACCTTGCACAAGTAACGTGGTTGCTCGCTCTACAGGCAGAGGCCATCACGCAGGCGGCGCATCAGCTGTCGGAGCACGTTGAGCGGACAGTTGAGTTATTAGCTGCCTGTAAAGGCAAGATTGTGTTGGTGGGAGTTGGTAAGTGGTTTCTAGCATGAATATTTTGGCTGTAATTCCGTCTCGTTACGCCTCACAGCGCTTCCCAGGCAAGCCTCTTGCTCTGATTGGTGGTCGCCCTATGGTACAGTGGGTGTATGAAGCGGCCGAACGTTGTACTGCTTTTAGCAAAGTGGTGGTGGCGACTGAGAGTGAGACGATTATAAATTGTGTGCAGAGATTTGGGGGTAACGTCGAAATGACTCGGAGCGACCATGCAACCGGTACGGACAGGGTGGCGGAAGTTGCGGAGCGCTATTCCGACATGCAAATTGTTGTCAACGTTCAGGGAGATCAGCCTTGTGTGACTCCGGACATGCTGAGGCGGCTCGTCGCACCCTATATGGAGGGCATGTCTCCCGATATGACAACCCTGGGCTGTCCCTTGGACCAAGAGGCGGGGTATACGGATCCCAATGTGGTCAAGGTTGTCTGTGATCGACATGGGCGAGCCCTCTACTTCTCCCGTGCGCCTATTCCGTATTATCGCAATCCAGGATCGGCGCCGGTTTTTCATCATCTCGGCCTCTATGCGTTTCGACGTGATTTTCTTTTGCAATATGCTCAGCTTACGCCCACTCCCCTCGAGCACTGTGAAGGATTGGAGCAACTGCGGGTCCTGGAACACGGCTATACGATTACCGTCTGCCCCACGGAAACCGCCGTTCCTGAGGTCAATACGCCTGCGGAGCTGGAACAAGCACAAGCCTTCATTGCCAAAAGGGGTATACAATGATCCAAACTCACATCACTGATACGCTGGCCATTGGAGATGGTTGTCCACTGGCGTTGATTGGGGGTCCTTGTGTGATCGAATCCGAAGCCTTTACCCTGAAAATGGCCGAGGGGATTCGTAAGATCTGTGATCGGCTCAATATGCCGTTTATTTTTAAGTCTTCCTTTGATAAAGCAAACCGTACCTCAATCCACTCATTCCGGGGGCAGTCAATCGACCGCGGGCTCCACATTCTGCAGCGTGTCAAAGATGCGGTTGGCGTCCCTGTGCTGACGGATATTCATCAGCCTGATCAGGCTGTGATAACGGCAGAAGTGGCCGATGTCCTACAAATACCCGCTTTTCTCTGTCGTCAGACGGACTTACTCCTGGCAGCAGCAGCCACCGGCCGGGTGGTTAATGTAAAGAAGGGGCAATTTCTAGCGCCATGGGATATGAAGCACGTTGTCAGCAAGCTGGAAGCAGGCGGGACAAATCGCATTCTGTTAACGGAGCGTGGGACGTGTTTCGGCTACAATACCCTTGTCGTCGATTTTCGCTCCTTGCCGCAGATGCGTGAACTTGGCTATCCGGTGGTGTTTGACGCCACCCATAGCGTGCAAATGCCAGGCGGGCAAGGGGAGAAGTCCGGTGGTCAACGGCAGTTCGTCCCCGACTTGGCACGAGCGGCTGCCGCCATTGGGATTGATGCACTATTCATGGAAATCCACGAAAATCCGGACGTTGCCCCGAGTGACGGCCCCAATATGGTGCCGCTTGATCGGCTGGAAGATGTTTTACAGCAAGTTTTACATGTTCGTGCTGGTTTTGAAACGGTCGATCCGGTCTTTCTATAATGCCGGTAATTCTATTCGTAAAACGAACGGGCCGTGCCCGGCGAGCTATTGGGCATGTCTAGCAAGGAAATCACCCGCCTCAAGACGGCAGGGTGTTGTGGTGTAAATGGACCTGTTTCCCTGGAATAATCGACTGCGGGGCTTAAAACGCTATCGCGATATTGCGCAGGCCCTGGTGAAATTCGGCTATCTCGACGTCGTCGAAGCCCTGCACCTGTGGAAAGCCTTGCGCTTTGGCCGGCGTGTTCTAGGTACTCCAGAAGTTACCGATGCCAGCAAGCCCGAACGCCTACGCCTGCTGTGCGAGGAACTCGGGCCTACCTTTATCAAATTTGGCCAGCTGCTGAGCACGCGCGCCGACCTCCTACCGCCCGAATACCTCAGCGAATTGGCGCTTCTGCAAGACCATGCGCCGCATGAGGATTATGCCACCATTCATACCATCCTAGAGCAGGAACTGCGGCAATCGCTGTCAAGCCTCTTTTCCGACATCGACCCGATGCCCCTGGCCGCCGCCTCGATGGCCCAGGTGCATCGGGCGACGTTAGCGCAAGGGCAGGAGGCCGTTCTCAAGGTGCAACGGCCGCATATCCAGCAAACCATTGCCGCCGACCTGGATATCTTGCGGGATCTAGCACGCCTGGCCCAGCGCTACTTGCCGGACTTACGACCCTTACAACCTATAGGACTGGTAGAGGAATTTGCCCGCACCCTTGGCCGAGAACTCGACTTCCTACACGAATTGCATAACCTGCAACGTTGCGCCAAGCAGTTTGCCGATGATCCCACCGTCTACATTCCGACCGTGTACCCAGCTTTGAGTACTTCCCGCCTACTCACCATGGAATACATCGAGGGGATCAAAATCACCGATCGTGAGGCCCTCCAACAGGCCGGCCTCGATGCCAAAATTGTTGCCGTAAATGGCGCTAACGCGCTGCTCAAACAAATCTTCATACATGGCTTCTTTCAGGGCGATCCGCATCCGGGCAATTTAAAGGTGCTGGACGACCATGTCATTGCCATCCTCGATTATGGCATGTTCGGGATGATCGATAGCGAAACCCGTGAGCACCTGGCGCTGCTGCTCCTCGGCGTGGCGGACCGGGATGCCGCGAAGATTGTCCGGGCGCTGGTTGAGCTCGAAATCATGGCACCGGATATGGATCGTCGCCGCTTGCGCCGTGAGGTGGGCATATTGGTCGATACGCACCTTGCCGTACCGCTGGAACACTTAAATCTAACCGCCATGCTGGAAGAAGTGTTGCGCATAATTCGCCAACATGGCTTACAGGTGCCGCCTGATTTTCTCCTCCTGCTGCGCGCCCTCGGCACAGCAGAAAGCATTGGTTGTGAACTCGATCCCGAGTTCAAAATCATCCAACATCTGCAGCCGTTTGCTGAACGGTTGATCCTGCAACGATACGATCCTCGCTACCTGCTACGTAAGGTCGGGCACACCTCGTCAGACATTGAGGAACTCCTGACGCTCTTGCCCACCGCCTTGGCCCAGATCGTGCAGAAACTGCGTCGCGGCGAGTTTCATCTGGGCCTTGAAGTGCAGCAGCTGGATCGTCTGATCCACGAATTCGATACCGCCAGCAACCGACTGACCCTAGCCATCATTATCGCCGCCAGTATTATCGCTTCTTCTCTCATTATGCACACCAAGATGCCCCCGCTACTGATGGATTACCCGGCTTTGGGCATGCTGGGGTTTATCATTTCAGGCGTCCTCGGCCTCGGCCTGGTGATCGCGATTCTGCGCTCCGGTGGTTTCTGAAACGCGGCTGCTCCGGTGGCCCAATGTAGTCTAATATGCTCCTGTCAACCTGTAAAGGCGGGCCTTAGTGAGTTGGTGATGGACCTTACCTCCCTTCTCATAGTATACTATCACAACGCATAAGACTGAAGTCTGAATGACGGCATAGTCCGTCAAGTCCGAAAGGAGGCGGATTCTGTCCACTGAACTCGAGGTTAACGCACCGCAACTGCACGAAGACGTCGTCTATCCGAGAGTGATGCCTTTCATTCTCGCCCACCTTGCCTGTCTGGGGATACTGTGGACGGGGGTGACCCCGACGCTGCTTTTCGTCTGTTTCGTACTCTACGTCGTCCGCATGTTTGCCGTCACCGCGGGCTATCACCGCTATTTCTCCCATCGGGCGTTCAAGACAAGCCGCCTGGCGCAGTTCCTCCTGGCCGTGGCAGCACAGACGTCGGCGCATCGGGGCATCGTCTGGTGGGCGGCCAAACATCGTGCCCATCACAAATACTCGGATACGCCGCAGGACCCCCACTCGCCGCGGCAGCGTGGTTTCCTGTTCGCGCACCTGAGCTGGATTTTTGTTCCGAATACATCGGAGGCGGACTACACGTTCGTTCCGGACCTGGTGCGATATCCGGAGCTAATGTGGCTGGATCAGCACAAGTACCTTCCGGCCATCATCCTTGGTGTGATGGTCTGGCTGCTCGGGGGCTGGACCGGACTGGTGGCGTTCTTCATCAGCACGGTGATCCTGTGGCACTGTACGTTTGCGATCAATTCGCTGGCGCATGTCGTCGGCAAAAAACGCTATGTCACCGGGGACGACTCGCGCAACAACTGGTGGCTGGCCCTGATCACGCTGGGTGAGGGATGGCACAACAACCATCATCACTTCCAGTCGTCGACACGCCAGGGCTTCTTTTGGTGGGAAGTTGACATCACCTTCTACGTACTCAGATTCCTCGCGATGCTTCGGATTGTATGGGATCTGCAATACCCTACGGCGGCAATTGTTCGTGGAACACAGCGCCTGAGCCGGACCGTCGTGGAGACAGTTGCGAACCAGCTTGCCTGGAGTTTCCCTATCGAAAAGATCAGCCAACAGCTGCGAGATACCTGGGTTCATACACCGAGCTGCTTCGAGGATATCAGAAAACGTGTCCGGGCGGCGCGCTGGCAGGCCGAAGCGCTGCTGGCAGAGGCGTCCTTGCCTCAGATTCCCTCCCTCGACGAGCTGAAGCAACGGGCTAGAGAGATGTTTGTACACACGCCCCGCCTCGACGATATCGCCGACCGAGCGCGGGAAATCCTCCTGCAGGCGCTGTTGGCCCGACTGTTTGACGAACCGCTGCAATTGGCTCCGAATAAGATCATCGATTAGAAGGAAATATTGCCAAGCGCGTATCAGGCCGCTTCGCACAACATAGGATAGCGTGTGAACCCACGCAATAGGGGGTTGTCAACCCGCTCACAGATGCCATCCGGATCCTGATGAAGCTGCGGCAGGCGGCGTACAAATGTCTCAAGGGTAAGTTTAACTTCCAGCCGTGCTAGTGATGATCCGAGGCAGTAGTGAATGCCCGAACCAAATGAGACATGTGGATTCGGATGTCGCGTAATGTCAAACTGCTCCGCCTCGGGAAACACCTCAGCGTCATGATTGGCTGAGCCCCAGAGCATGGCCACCTTGCTGTTCGCTGGAACGGTCGTTCCTCGTATCTCCACCTCCCGTGTGGTGGTTCGGTAGACCAGTTGAACCGGCGAATCATAACGAAGCATTTCCTCAACGGCACGCCGCGCCAGATCGGGTTGCTCCTGAAGCTTTCGCCATTCGTCGGCATGCTTGACGAAGGCGAGCGCGCCATTGGCGATCAAATTGGTGGTCGTCTCATTACCCGCGACGAGTAGGAGCTGGCAAAAATTGAGGAACTCCATCTCGGACAGCATATCCTCATCTTGATGGGCGCGCACCAGGATGGAGACGATGTCGTCACGCGGTTGTCGACGGCGGGCGTCCATAATCTCCAAGAAATAGGCCCGAAATTCGTCCCAGCTGCGCCGCAGCTGTTCTCGGTCGCTGCCATGGGCAACACCGCCAATGAAGTGCACCACATCATCGGACCAGCGCTTGAAATCATCTCGCCGCTCGGGCTCTACACCCAGGATCTCTGCGATAACGGTCACCGGCAGCGGAATGGCATAGTCCTCCACCAGGTCGAAGGCGCCTTTGTCGAGGACGGCATCCAGCAGCTCGTCGATGATTGTCTGGATACGGGGGGCATACTGCTCGATCGCTCGTGGTGTAAAGCCCCGGTTGACGAGCTTACGCAGGCGGGAATGGGTCGGCGGATCCTGCGTAATCATGCTGAACCCGTACATTTTGTCAGGCCCCACCCCTTGGGTGGACGTAAACACCTCAGGACGCCGTGCGGCCTTGACAATATCGTCGTAACGGCTTAGGGCCCAAAAATCATATTGGGCGTTGTAGTAGACGGGTTGGTGTTCCCTAAGCCAGGCATAAAAGGGATAAGGATTCTCTTTCACGTCAGCGGCAAAAGGACTGTATTGGGAAACGTCGATCATCGGCCTCTCTCCTTATCGATCTAGACTCATTGGTGTCGATCTATCGTGCGAGCCATTAATCTGTCCTTCACGCTCTCGGGCCAATGCCCAACTCCTCCGCATGAGGTTTCAAGGCCCCAATGATAAACTGAATATGCTCAGACAGATCGACCCCCAACAGGTCGACGCCTTGGTGGATCTCGTCACGTTCCACTTTGGCCGCAAATGCTTTATCTTTCAATTTCTTACGAACGCTCTTCGACGTCAATGTGGTGACCCCCTGGGGACGGACTAGACAGGCAGCGATGATAAAACCCGTCAGCTCGTCACACGCCAGCAATGCTTTATCCAAGGCAGTCTCATATGGAACGCCCCACTTGGTATAGTGTGCCGATATGGCATGAGCCATATCGGCTTCGCCTCGCTCCTGCAGCCAGTGTAAGGTACGCTGGGGATGATCTTCCGGCCACTGTTCATAATCCGCATCGTGGAGCATTCCCGTGATGCCCCACTTCTCCACGTCCGCATCTCCCGCCCCATAGGTATAGGCAGCCTGACGCATGACAATCTCGACCGCTCGCGCATGCTTACGAAGCGAGTTGGTCTGAGTCCATTCACAGAGAAGATTCCAAGCTTCTTGGCGTCTTAACATGCCAATACATTCCTCCCCAATGTAATTCGGTTGCCCAATTGGTTGTAAGGTAGCGAAATCGCCTACGCTTTCGGCCGGGTCTTTTTGCGTCCCCCCCATACCGATCAAAAATATATGACGTCTCAACGCTCCTGACGGTCAAGTTCTTGAAACAACTCACGCAATGAAAGGGAGAAGCCTGGCAGCACGGCACCACCATCAAGCGTATCTTCTTCATGCCGCAGGGTAAACTGCTCAGGGGCCGTGTAGACGGCTACAGTACGAGTTTTAGGGTCGACAAACCAAAGCAACTGAACCCCCGCAGCAAAATATTCACACCACTTGCGAGCCATTTCCCCCATCGTGTTGCTTTCGCTCATCACCTCGATAGCCAAATTGGGCACGACCCCAGGTATAGGCTCAGTTGGAATGCGGCGTCCCGGCAGACGCTGCTAGGCGACAAAGGCCACATCCGGAATACGCACCAGACCAGGCGCAAGCCGTATCAGACCTGCTTCGCCCGTGACGATGCCCAAATCACGCGGTTTGATAAAGCTAAGCAGCGCATAAATCAGAAAGCTGGCTAACCACGACTCGCGAAAACCCATTGCTTTCTCCACCAGGACGTACTCCACCAATTCGCACAATCGGCCCTCACGTGCATGGGTGTCCAGGACATCTTGCTTGCTCGCGGTACCCGGTGCCGGATGGAATCTGATCCGGGCGGGATCAATACCGCCAAGCTGCTTCAGCAAATCAGCCAAGGTTTCGATCGATGAGACACTCTTGACGACTAATGACATCTGTATATCCTTACGGACCGGGGCAATCCTTCTGCCGAAAGGCATTTTAGCGTACTTAGATATACTACAAAATAGCATAAAGGACCAGTTGTTCTCGAACAATATAAAGAATATTAGGGGACAGATCCCAATTGGAATCGGCGATTGCGCAGTTAGCTTATTGTAGAAGACGCATTATGGACTGAAAGGGGTCAGCAAAACATTGTCCACCGAGAGACCGGAGACAACCTTCTCGTCCCCCACATCGGCTACACCAATACTGAGTGTCCGTACTTGACCACTACACGATATTAAGGCCTATCCACGATGCACAGATGGACAGGGACCCGCAGGCCCTAGGGCATGGGAATCAGGCTGTTGATGTATTCCTCGATCCAGGTGTAGCCGCTGGGTGCGTTCAGATTGCCATCCGAGGCATTGAAGGGATCGAGTCCATTGCTGTTTTCCCAGCTGTCGGGAATTCCATCGCCATCGCTGTCCAGTGAAGGCGTGCCGGGGTCGTAGGCCGGCCATCCGCCCACCCCGGCCTGGCTGTCGATGATGCTACCGGAACGGTTGATGACCTCGTTGACCAGGCGCGCGTCCACCACGTCACGTACCGGCGCAATCGCCCCCACGTTATTGAGTACGCGGTTGAAGACATCGGCTGTCGCGTCCATGCCGATACCCGACCCCGTGAACTGTGGAAAATCGTCGATCGGGTAATTGTTGCGGTTCAAGATCCGTGACGGGAACGGGTCGGACGAAACCCGGGCATCGTCGGTCAGGTTTCCGTCAATGTAAAAACTGCTCCCCGAGGCCGTGTTGTCATCGAGGTAAATCTCGTCCTGGCGGGAGGTCGGTCCTGAATGGTAGAAATTATTCAAAATGTGCAGGATCGTCGGGGCTGTGGAGTTGCGCGTAGGTGCGTCTTTTCCCCAGTCGAAAATCAGGTTATTGATGACCTCTCCGGCCACGATACCGTCCATCCTCGGATTGCGCCCGTTGTTGTGCGCCATCAGGTTATGGTGGATGGAGATATTTTCACTGTTGCGCCCAACTAGCAGGCCCATGCTGTGCGGGGCGGTCGTAGACGATCCTTCGTCGACATGAATGGAATCATACAGCGCCTCGCTGGTGATCGACCACTGGATGGTAACATCATAGATATCCAGGTTGTTGCTGGAAGATTCCCAGGTTGCGATGTTTTCGTCGATGGCCCAGGATACCGATGAGTGATCGATGACCACGTTGTAGACGTCGGTCAACGCCGAGGTAGTCGAGATATTGATGCCGTCCCGGCAGCAGGTCGGGGTCCCGAGATCACCAATGCGTACGCGCAAGGACCGCACGACCACATCGTGCGTATGAATGGACAGGCCTTCCCCTTTCAGGACGATGCCGTCACCCGGGGCTGTCTGCCCGGCAATGGTGATAAACGGCTCGTAAACACGCACTGGCTCGGACAACTCGATGATGCCGCCTGTGCGGAAGACCACGATTCGCGGACCTGGGGTTTCGACTGCCTCGCGGAAACTGCCCGGCCCGGAGTCGTTCAGGCTGGTGACCGCGATAACCTGTCCGCCGCGGCCGCCGGGCGTCTGGGTTCCGAATCCTTCCGCTCCCGGGAATGCCACCACGGCGCTCTGGCTTTGTGTGGTCGCCTGGGCGGTATTCGACCATGCCGAATTACCGGCCCCGTTAAACGCAGCAACGCGGTAGTGGTAGATGGTATCCGCGCTGAGCCCGGTATCGAACCAGTTCACAATATTGGCGCCCAGGCTGGCGACCTGGTTGAAACTGGCACCGTCGAGGCTTTGCTCAATGATAAAGCCATCTTCATCGCCGGAATTGTCGGTCCACCCCAGATCGATCTGCAATGCGGAAACGGCTGTTGCTGCTAGACCTGAAGGGACCACCGGAGGCTGCGCGACGGGGCCCTCGAATGTAAATGCCGCCAGTGTGGCGGATTGACCGTCGGGATTGGTAACGGTGACGTCAACCTTGCCCGCGGCCGAAGAAGGCGTCACCGCGGTCAGCTTCTTGCCGTTGCGCACGCTGACGCTGGCTGCCGCTATACCGCCGAAATCGACACTGACGTTCTTGTCGAAATTCTTGCCGTTGACCGTTACCGAAGTGCCGCCGTCCGTACTGCCGCTGGTGGGGCTGATGGAAGAAATTTCCGGGGCGCTGCTGCCGCCCCCGCCGCCACCAGGTCCTCTGCCCCCGCCATTTCCGCCCTTGGCGGCCAGGGCGGCAGCGCCGAGCGTCAGCGACGTCAGCAGTACCAGCAAAACTGTCAAGGGCCGAAGGCACACCAAACAATCCTTGTATAAGCATTCATGCAACGTCACGATCTCTCCCTCCGAATTTTTCTCAGCACTTCCCAGGCTGGGACAATAAACGGCATTTGTCACGCATCTGATGCCAGCCTCAATGGCAATGACGCACGCACGCGCTGCGAACTGGCAGTGGTTTTTTCGGTAAAACGTTTAAAAATATTGAGTGCTACTGCATTGCAGATCTTTCGGCCTGATTTTCTCAGGCTTGGGCTACATGCCCAAAAGCTGGTTTACGATACGTCCACAGACAAAGTCTCTATGGATTCGATTGCTGACGAGTATGTGCAGTTGTGGGAGCGGTTGAAGGAGAGGGATTCTGACTGACGCAATGCCGAAACTTTAGCACTT
>JAPULM010000530.1 GCA_027294925.1 bacterium | reverse complement strand
GCAGCCATCACCAAGTTGCGCACGTCGACCTCGGCATCGGCGAACCCCTCTTCGAGCACACCGACACGGAGCCCGGTCATGCCGTCGGCCAGCCGACCGAGCACGTCAATGCTGGGAGGCACGTCTCGCGTCTGGCGCGGATCGTAGGGGTCGTATCCCCCCGTCGCCTGGAGCGCTGCTGCCGCATCTGCCACGCTACGGGTCATCGGGCCCGTATAGTCGATGCTCTGGTCCGAGCCGAATCCGATCCCGAAGTGCGACACGAGCCCGAATGTGGGCTTGTGGCCGACAATACCGGAGAACGCCGCCGGGATGCGGATGGAGCCGCCCTGGTCGCCGCCAAAGGAGATGTCTACCTCGCCGGCAGCCACGGCCGCGGCCGAGCCCGAGGACGAGCCGCCGGTCACGTGCTCGGGGTTGTGTGGGTTGAGGGGCCGACCGTAGTCACCGATGGCGCCGCCGGTGCCGAAGCCGCCACTCAAGCCGTTCATGACGTGCTTACCGATGATCGTGCCTCCCGCCTGTAACACCCGGGTGACCACGGTGGCATCGAAGTCGGGGATGAAGCCGTCGAGGGCGAAGGAGCCAAAGCTCATGGGCATCCCGGCCACTGCGATATGGTCCTTGTAACTGACGGTCTTGCCGGTCAGCAGACCGTCGGCCTTTCCCTCGATTCGGCACTTCCACATCCAGGCATTAAGCGGATCTTCTTCTGGACTCGGCTGATACCCAGGCTTACGGGCGGCCGAGACGATCGGGGGCTTGGGCTCCTCCAGCCGAGTTTGCACGAAGGTGTCGAATTGGTCCAGCTGTTGCATGAGGTGTTTCCGATACAGGACGGCCTCCTCAGGACCCAGGTGTATCCCCAGTTGCTTGGCTACCGCCACCACTTCATCGACGTCTGGTACTGAATACATACGGCTACCCTCCTCTCGCTAGCAGGTGGTAAAGCATGTACCACGGTTCTGCCAGTGGTTTGACGAAGGCCCCCAGCGGGAGGGAGCCTGATATAGAATGAAAGCACCTGAAGGCTCGCCGATAGGAATCGAACCATTTCTTTCGTGCTCGCAACGGATGACGTTAAAGATAGCGCGTCCAGGACAAATAGGCTTCGATCCCAAAGCCTTCTGGAAGCGGCTCCACGTGCAGGCAGGTGAGCTACCCACATGCCATACCGGCAAACAGGATATCGCGGTTGTGCGGATGGACAGCCAGCGACCACACATCGCCCAGCCGCGAGTCCGTCGCCGCCCAGCTCTCGCCTCGATTCTCGCTGCAATAGACGCCGGCTTGAGTGCCGGAAAAAACCACGGCGGGGTTGTCGGGATGCACCAGCAGCGCTCGCACCTGCGGAGCCTCGGGCAAACCTTGCATTATGCTGGTCCAATCCGGCTCGCCCTCAATCCGGCGGTACAGTCCACCCGTTCCAAGGGGGGTGCCCTCCGTGTCAACGGCGAGGACGCCTTCGCCGGCTAATCCTAACATAGACATGCGTTCGATGGTTCTACGTCGTCATGATGTTCCTCCCTACTCAGACGCGTGGCGACGATGGCGGCGCAGTCAGCCTGATCCATGCATCGATGTAAGCGCTCAATGTTGGCCATGATGTCTCGTTGCCCGGTTACCATCTTAAGTCTCTTCAACGCGATCTTTCTTGCTATCGGTCGTGTGGCCGAATCCCTCAGGTACGCTTCAGAAAGTTGAGCACCTGTGCGGTGGACGTGTGTAGGTGCGAGAGCCCCATTGTATCAGAAAGGAGCTGTCATTGAGAAGTAAGGTGCCCATCTGCTGTAGAGTCGGTTTCCATTGCGATTCTACTCGGCGCGCTATGCGGCGGTGTTTTTCATTAGCCCGGACTTGAATTATGAACTGTCCTGACCATGCTGCTGTCGCGTCATCGCGGTAACCCTCAGCTGAACGTCAGCAGGCGCTTGGGTGTTCTAATGGTAATCTGCTCGATCTCATCTTCTGAAAAACCACGGCGACGCATCAGGGGAACAACATTTTCGAAGATATGGCCATAGCCGTGTCCGCCAAACTGGGTCAGGCGGGTTCGGTAGCAAATGTCATGCGACATGGTAATCTGCTCCAGGTGGCCGCGGTCGATCAGACACCGGATGGACCGCAGACGGCCGGCATCGTTTGGCAGGTCCACCTTGAGATTGAGTGAATAGAGGGATTGTTCCTGCCCGAACAGATCCAACTCAATGATACAACCGCTGCCGGCGAGACGGAACAGGCGCTCACTATCAAAGATGGTGCGGTCGATATGGCTGATGATCAGACGGGATGGATCGCCACCGTGTGCGATTACGAAATCGACGACTTCCTGAGGCTGATCGAAATGGCGACCGGGATGGACATTGAGCGCCGCGCCCGTCTCCTGTTGGGCCATCAGCGCCCCACGCATGACGCGTTTTTCCAAGTCCGTCCACGGTGCCTGACAGCCAATCTCACCGATGATTCCGGCTCGGACCCCCGTGCCCCAAGCCCCCGCATAGATTTGCCCCACCATCTCAGTGGCAAACTGATCGATCGACCGGCTGTGGTTCGCCGCATCTTGATACGCGTCGACGTAGTGGCCGCATCCCATGACGACGTGGGTATCCGTCGCGCTGGCGATCTGTACCAAGCCGTTGGGGTCGGGTTTAAGCCCACCGACGGTGAGCTCAACCAGGCTGCGTCCCCCGGCCGCGTGCATTTTCTCGACTTCTGCCATCGCGATATCTCGGTCAAAGAACACCAGGTTGTTGGGCGCTTTGCGCGATCCATAGTCGATTTTCCAGACATTGCTTAAGCAGATTTCCGGCCCTTGGCCGGGGTCTGACCGCGCGTTTGGGGTGCGAATGTCCCATAACAGATGTTCGTGCATGAGTGTAGGGCCGAGAGTTTCCGGATCGATGATCCCCTGTACGGTCTGTGCCTTACCCTGGAGGTCGCTGTGCGAAAGTTGGGTCATCGCGAGACTCCTTCTGGATTATGACGCGGTGCCATGTTTGTCCTTTCCGCACAGGATGCGTTTGGCCAGACTGGCTTGATAAGCGAATCGGCCATAGTAACACAAGATGATGACACCTTCATGCGTCGCGTTGGTAGAAGAGGTGATGTCAACTCTCGAGTCGTCAGAGGTCTCTTGTCCTGTCGGGGCAAGACACCTTCGTTTAAGTTGTTTATCCAGCTGTGTCATTACGCTACGGTTTGCCGTGAGGTCTCCTCTAAGGTCGTCCGATGCATGAGTCGGGTCTCGCGCTCCATATCATAGACCGTCCCGGCGTGCAGCACGCGGCGGTTATCCCACAGCACGGCATCGCCCACCCGCCACTGATGGCGATATTGAAACGCCGGCTGGCACGCGTGCGTGGTCAAGTCCCGGATGAAGCGCCGGGCTTTGTCGTCACTCCAGCCCACTACGCTCACTGTCACATGACTGCCAAAATAAAGCCCCTTACGGCCAGAGCGCAGGTGACGCTGCACCAGGGGACGCTCCACCGCGATATCGGGTTTCTCGTAGGGCTGATTGGCCGTGGCTTCGTGACCTTGACCTCGTAGATAGGCTCGCAAGCCACTGACCGAGTGGATGACTCGGAGGCCGTCGCCCTCGGCTTGTTGGTCTGGACTCAAATGATCGTAGGCGGCGTACATGCAGGCAAAGAGCGTATCGCCGCCGCGACAGGGTGTCACCTTGGCCACGAGCATGGAGGCACGCGCCGTGACCTCGTGATGCATATGATCGGCATGCCATTCGAGGTTATCCTGCTCGGTCTTGGGGGAAAAGGTCACTGGCGGATCAATTGTGTTGCCGACGATAAAGATTTCCGGTAGATGGGGGAGGCGTGCGCTCACACGTTGCGTCAGGGCCAGAGGGCCTAAGGCGCGGGACCAGGCGACTTGTTCTTTTGGCGTGATATCTTGATCGCGAAAAATCAGTACGCCGTATTGCTCCAGTCCATCCTCCACTGCCTCAATCGTGGCCTCGTTCGGGAGCTCGCGCAGTGATACCCCCTCGACCTCGGCCCCAATAACTGACTCGCACGGTGTAAATCTGACCGCTATGTTTGATTTCATTCCTTACCTTTGCCATTGATCTATCGGTTTACCGATCGCGTCTCACCGTCGTGCGAAATTGCACCCCAGGCCGAGCCGGGCCGCCGTCTAGAGCGGCTAGTGAGACATCGGCTAGCCGGTTTTTGTCTGGGGCACGGTTTTGTGCGTCATCACTACTTCCCCTGTGCGCTGTTGGCGCCTCCTCTTCGCCTATGACCCGGGTGCTGCATCCGCACTCGAACCTAGAGAACTCGTCGGATTGAAAAAATCGATGACGACCCAAAAGATGTCGTCCTACTCACTGGTAACCCATTCGGGGTTCCTTCTCAGCGATGTGGAGGCTACCCCTGTTGGAGAAGACTACGCTACCATGACAACATGGATTTGGGAACTAATACTCGCATGGTGTGGGGGGCATGTCCAGGGATACCCGCGCGCGTCGGCGACGGTCTTATTCTATCTCGATAAATAGTAGGACGACAAGACTCGTAAAACCCACCAAGAGATTTACGTGGCAGCAACATGCCACAAGCCGTATAATGCGGTCGCCCAGCATGAAATGTGAGACTTGGTCACTGTTTTGTAAGCAACGGTGTGGAGGCGTTTCTGCCGGACGACAGGAGGGGCATGATGGAAGATAAATTACCAGGGTTGCGCCTGAAGATGGACGTCGATGAGCGGCGTTTCAGCAACGCTCGTTGAGAACGCCAAAGCGTTGTGAACCCTTACAATCATATGAGGATGGAGGCCGACGCAATGGCTGACAAAATGTCACCTCGAGCGCTCCAACAGCTACGAGATGGCAACATCCGCTTCGCGCTCATCGATGGGGGTGAGCGCTAAACGCTAAGGTATGCGAGAACTATCGCTTGCTGCGAGGTAAACGGATCATCGGTACGTTCTCGACGAGCCGAGTTGCATCATCGTGGCGTGTTTGGAAGGATCGTTTTATGGAATATCGCAGGTTGGGGGACTCGGGACTGCAAGTCTCCGTCATTGGGCTTGGCACTAACAACTTCGGGGCTCGAAATGATTATCATGAAGCAGAACGGATCTTGAAGCAGGCGATCGAGGCAGGCATTAATTTTATTGAGACGTCCAACACGTATGGCGGTGGCGTGGCGGAAGAATTTATTGGCAAAGCTCTGAGAGGGCGCCGCGACGAGGTGCTCTTGGCCACGAAAGTCGCCTCCAACATGGGTGACGGACCCAACCAGCATGGGGCCTCCCGCAAGCATATTCTGACCCAGGTCGAGGCCAGCCTGAAGAAGCTCCGGACCGATTATCTCGATCTCTACCAGATCCACTACTACGATCCGTTCACGCCCTTGGAGGAATCCCTGCGCACCATGCATAATCTGGTGATGCAAGGAAAGGTTCGGTACATTGGCTGTTCCAATTTTGCGGCGTGGCAAGTTGCTGAAGCCGTGGGCGTGGTCAGGACATTGGGCCTGGAGCCTTTAGTCGGTGTCGAGCCCGAGTACAGTATGCTCAAACGGGGTATCGAGAAAGAACTGCTGCCCTGTTGCCAGCGCTTTAATATCGGTATTCTGCCTTACTTTCCTCTGGCTAGTGGTTTTCTGACCGGCAAGTACAGACGCGGCCAGCCGGCGCCGGTCGGCACCCGATTAGCGGTGTAAACGCAGCGGGCTGAGTTTATCCTCACGGATGAGAATTTCGATGTGCTGGAACAACTCGAGGCGTTTGCTACTGCACGGTCACGCACGATAGCGGAGCTCGCCTTCGCCTGGTTACTGGCCCATTCCCAGGTCAGTAGTGTCATCGCTGGCGTGACGCGGCCGGAGCAAATTATCGCCAACGCCAAAGCGTCAGACTGGCGCCTCACCTCAGAAGAGACGGATGAGCTCAACGGTGTTCTTCAAGCCCTGGCCCCTGCGTGGGGTACGCCCACCGCCCACCTGCGTCCGTACAGGCCGTGGTAGCGGGCGTGCTGGTAATGTCAAAATCTCGTAAGTCATGGAAATACACAGCTCCGCCTTGCAACACCAAATCGTATGGAATGATCTAGCCTCCCTCCCATTTCCCATCACTGGCCCTCGAGGTCAATCACCCGCACGGTTGAGGTTGCAGTGGCTGCGAGTTGACCCTGACTGTCAAAAATCTTGGCATCCACAAACTTGGTCCGGTTGCCACCTCCAGTCACCACGCCTTCACAGCGGGCATGCCCGGGGCTGAGCGGCTGAATAAAATTCATCGTTAACGATAACGTAATGCCAAAGGTCCCGATACCGTTATTGACACTGGATTTGGCCGCACCGGTTACTGCAATATCAAACAGTGTGGCTAATATACCCCCATGCACTGTGCCAGCTGCGTTGAGATGAGGTGGGGTAAACTCAGTTTCTAGCACCACCCTGTCCGGGCCCCGCTCGACCACTTGGGTCGGCATGTGCTCCGCAAAAAGTGGCGCGCCTCGAATGTCATTTCGCATTACCGTTCATCCTCAAGTTAGCAGGCCAGCATCACTGACTCTTGGCGGGGATCAGCTCGGCGTCCGC
>JAPULM010000053.1 GCA_027294925.1 bacterium | reverse complement strand
CAATCGCGTCGAGTGACGGTACGCGGTTTCACAGGGAATAGGCCACATGTCGCTCTCTACACTGAAGACGAGCGAGACAGACGGGCACGGCTAGTGTTTGCTCCAGATCTGTGCAAGCCAGGACGCCACATCATCCAGTGCAGCCACGACAGGCCGATAATCGAAGTGATCGCCCTCCGTCAGGGCGGCAAACTCCACTGGCGCGCTCATGTCGCGCAGTTGTTGCACGGCGGCGGCAGCGCCCTCAATCGGCACCACCCGGTCGGCCTGACTGTGGATGACGTAGAGCGGCAGATCGCCCAGCGCCTTGAGGTCGGCCCGGCGCGGCGCGCCCGCAATAGGAATGGCCGCCACAAAGCGCTCACGAAACGCAGAAGCAAAATGCCACGTTCCCACGCCCCCCATGCTGTAGCCCATCACGACGCGTTTGCCGGTCTCGACCGGCAGTGAGCGTTCCACCTCCTCTAACGCGGCCCACGCCACCGCTTCACCGGCCGGTGTCGTCCAGTCGCGCGTGCGGGTGGTGGGGGCGACGAGGAACGCCGGCACGTCTTCAAGACCCGGTCCGGGAATGAGTTCGAGGAAGATCCGGCCGTAGAAATCGGAGGCCTCACCGCCAAAGTGGAGACAGAGAATCACCGGGAGCGCAGTCTGGCCATCATACGACTCGGGAATACGCAGGGTGTATTGCACCGGATCCCCTGCCGTAGTGTCGGTAGTCAGGTTATATATACCCGAGCTTGAGGGATAGTCAGAACGCGAGGAAGATGGTTGCGTCATCCCGTTCTCCAGTCACAACATGACCTACCTTCATCTGTTATGCGCTGTCTATGCTGTGCGCATTATACTGAGATAGCCGTCTAACATTCAACGCCCATCTCGATGAAACTCTGATGCCCTCGTACTGATCCGGAGGGAACGGAGAGGCGGAACGTCGAGACGGTCCGAGAACGGCGACTCGACTCTCGATACCATCGGCGACTTGTGGTAGCCTGCAGCACACCGTGTGAAGGTGTCAGGTCTGAGAACCCGGGATATCCGGTGCGAAAGGTCATATGTATGAAGATTGAGCGCATCGAACCGATCGCCATCCGCTTGCCCCTGACGAAACCGATGAAGATGGCGGGCATCACCCTTGAGACCGCTGACAATGTGCTGGTGCGTATCGACGGCGAGGGCCTATCCGGGTGGGGAGAGGCGGCATCGGCGCCGACCATGACCGGCGAGACCGTCGAGAGCATAATGGCTGCAATCCACTACCTGACGCCATCGCTCCTGGGGCGTGACGCCCAAGACCTACCCCAGCTCCTGCAGGACATGGACCAGCGGCTGTACGCCAATAGCAGCGCCAAAGCTGCCATTGACATCGCCCTACACGATTTACTCGGACGCGCAGTCGACAAGCCGATATGGGCGCTGCTCGGGCCCCAACGCCGCGAACAGCTCTCGGTGTTGTGGCTGCTCGGCAACGGCCAGACCGAAGCCGACACCACGGAGGCGGCGCAGCGACAGGAGGAGGGATTTACCGCCTTTAAAATCAAAGTTGGGGTGCATGACCCGACTTTTGACATCCAACGAACCCAGGCAATCTGTGAGGGGTTGCATGCCCATTGCCTCATTGCCGCCGACGCCAACCAGGGGTGGACGGTGGAGCAAGCCGTGCACTACGTGTCAGCGCTTGCAGCCAGTCCGCTGACCTTTGTCGAGCAACCGGTCGCCGCCCACGACCTTGCGGGCATGGCGCGGGTGAGCACGGCCAGCCGCATGCAGGTGGGCGCCGATGAGGGCATCCATGGCCTCGACGATATTCATCGTCACCGCGAAACTGGGGCGGCGCAAGGCGTCAGTCTGAAGAGTATCAAGCTCGGCGGTATCCGCCGCGTCTACGAGGCCGCCATGCTGTGTGAGCGGCTCGGCATGCAGGTCAACCTGGCCGGGAAAGTGGCGGAATCAAGTCTGGCCACCGCGGCGGTTTTGCACCTGGCAGCCACAATTCCGTCGGTGGATTGGGGGGTGAGTCCGACCTGTCAGTACTTAGCCGATGACGTGGTGACGGAACCGATTGTCATCCAGCAGGGCCAGGTGGTCGTTCCGTGTGGTCCGGGTTTGGGCGTGCAGATTGACGAGGCAAAGGTCGAGCGCTACCGTTGCCGTGTGTAACGCGCCCCTGGCGATCTACGTGGCGCCCCCCACGCCTTCCCCAGCGCGGCAGGGCCGCCGGGCTCTGCTGTGCCACCAACCAGGAGCATACACCCCATGGACCCACGCAAAAAGCGTAGGCGCCGCGTGCCGCGTCTTGCAAGTCGGCCTCGCGCTACGCTACAATGCCTACGATGATTCGCACGCCTGGAGTCGAGAAAGACCCTCGGGTGAGAGCGAGACTGATCTGGCGGTATCGTACACACCACAGGAAGAGAGGATGGTTCTGATGCATCGTTTGCCCGTAATGTTTCTGACCCTGGTGATGCTGTGTGGGGCGAGTATTGTCTCAGCGGCTGATACCTATACGGTTGATGTGGTGCACACGCACGTCGGGTTTACCGTGCGTCACCTGATGATTAATAAAGTGCGGGGGAAATTCGGGAAGTTTTCCGGCACCATCACCTATGATGAACATGACCTCACCAAATCAGGGATGCGCGGGACGATAGAGGTCGCCAGTATCGATACGGATCATGCCAAGCGCGATGCGGACTTGCGCAGTCCGAATTTCTTTGACGCCGCGAGGTATCCGACCATCACCTTTGCCAGCACCGGCGTGGAAAAACACGGCGAGGGATATGTCCTGATCGGTCAGCTGACCATGCATGGCACAACCAAGGAGATCCGTCTCCCGTTTGCCATCACCGGCAAAATTCAAGACCCATGGGGCAAAACCCGTATCGGCTTCGAGGCGTCGTTCCGTATCAATCGTCAGGAATTTGGGGTTTCCTATAGCAAAACCATGGATAACGGTGGCTTGATCGTTGGCAACACGGTGCATATCACGTTCGCCGGTGAGGCCGTCAAGCAATCAAGCTAAGGCGATT
>JAPULM010000529.1 GCA_027294925.1 bacterium | reverse complement strand
CGTTTGGGAGATTATTCAAGAGAAGATTCCTGTCTTGCTCAATGTAGCCCAAAAGTTATTCAGCACCTAACATCGGGATGAACCTGACTGGAGAATCTCCGGTTGAAACCCAGAGAGGCACCCTCAACCCGCCTGGGATTTCCATCTTGCAATGCGCTTCGCCTGGAGAAGCGGCTCGCCAGATGCGGGAGGCCTTCCCAGCAGCCGACAGGTTGCACGAGACAGCGCAAATCGTCGGCTCGACAACAGCAGACAAAGTCCGCAGTGCCGGTTTCGACGTCATCCCCAATCCTACCCAGAAGCTGCCGCATCACTATCGGCTCATCCATCCCGATGGGGTTGTGGGCTTCAATGACGAAAACCTCGTCAGGTTATCGGCGGTTTTCACAGATAGGTCAGGACACGCATCATGAGCTCGCAACGCGTCACGATCATCGATCAAAGTCAACAGGTAGTCGCAACGGCCAAGGTTCCCGAGAAGGATGGCTATTTCGCAGGATGGATTGATCTCAGCCTTATGCCTGCGACGCTCCAGCGTCAGTTTGAAGAATATGAGGAGATGGTAACTCACCAAATGTTTAGCCTCCTTGATGAGCTTGAGGAGAAGATTGGGGAGCTTCTCCTCAAGGTTGTCTTTGCTGATGGCAACGCGGTGCAGCTTGCAGACGTGCAGATTTATCCGAGCACTAAGAAAGTGTCATTCAAGGTGGTAAAGGAAGCTGTCCATCGTACTGGCAGAACCTAACACTTATGAGGCCTCCTTTTGTCAAGAGACAAACTGCTCCTGAGAGCGGATTTTTTCGTTTTTTCCCCGCCGTGTGAACGCCGGCGCAGTCGTCAGTCAGACGTATAGGAAAAAGAAAAGCACTTATTCGTCCCGTCCCCCAGCCGCCCGCCTCCACCGCCGGTCTCCCGCCGCCGTGGGCTCGCAGCTAGACGCAGCACGGCTTTGGCTGGTGTTGGACATGCCGCTCAGGATGGGGTACGGTAGAGCCTCAAGGGTTCTCCGGAGCGACGGCTCGGCCAAGGGACCCCGATTCTCAAGAAATAAGCATTGTGTCCCCCTGTTATCCCCCTGAGATGGTATTAAGCAAGCAGCGCCAATAGATCGTCACGGCTTAGTCCGGCGGCTTGTGCCGCTCCGCCAAGCGCCGAATCGGCCAGGGATCGCTTGTGTTCCTGTAAAGCCAGGATGCCTTCTTCCACCGTATCTTTTGCCACGAGACGATAAACCATTACCGGCCGTTGTTGGCCGATGCGATGGGTGCGGTCGGCAGCTTTATCTTCGACCGCCGGGTTCCACCAGGGATCAAGAAGAAATACGTGGTCGGCTGCGGTGAGGTTGAGGCCAAGACCGCCGGCACGTAGTGAGATGAGCATCAGCGGCGGTCCCTGCGGGTCTTGAAAATGGTTGACCACAGCAGACCGGTTGCGGGTGCCGCCATCTAGGCGGACAAAGCTCAAGCTGGCCTGTCGCAAGTGGGGTTCTACCCGATCCAATAGGGCGGTCCACTGGGAGAACACCAGGGCCTTGTGTCCCTCTGCGATAACCTGATCGAGGGCATCGAGGAGTACATCAACTTTGGTCGACGAGCTGGCTTGTTGGCCAGGTACAAGATCAGTGTGACAGCAGGCTTGCCGCAAGCGCAAGAGAGCTTCTAAAGCTTCCAGGACGCTACCGCCGGTTTGCAGGCGGTCGATGACTTGTGCACGGGTAGCGGCGCGAATGGCGTCGTAAACCTGACGCTCGGTTTCGCTCAGCACACAATGTAAAACGGCATCGGTACGGGGGGGGAGTTCGAGTGCCACATCCTGCTTACGGCGGCGTAAGATAAATGGACGAATGCGTTCTTGCAAGCGAGCTGCTGCCTGGGATTTGCCGGCCGCGATGGGCCGCCCATAGTGGTTTTGAAAATGCTCGAGCCCAGCCAGCAAACCTCGGTTGAGAAAATGCATTTGGCTCCATAAGTCGTCAAGGCGGTTTTCCACCGGGGTGCCGCTGAGGGCAAGGCGGAACGGGGCCTGCAAGCGGTATGCGGCTCTTGCCACCTGACTATGCGGATTCTTAATGGTTTGCGACTCGTCAAGCACTACCGTATCCCAGCGCTGATCGGCAAGCAAGTCGGCATCGAGACGCAAGATGGCATAGGTGGTCAGGGTGATATCTGCAGCCGGGTCGAGTTGGCGTTGCGTCCCGTGGTAAATGGCGTATTTTAAGTCGGGACGAAAGCGTTCGATTTCGTGCGCCCAATTATGCAACACGCTGGTTGGGGCGACCACAAGACTTGAGCCACGTAGCACACAAAGGGCTTGCAAGGTCTTCCCGAGACCCATGTCATCTGCTAGTAGCGCACCCAATTTTGCGGTGCGAAGAAAACTGAGCCAATCCACCCCACGTTGTTGGTAGGTACGTAAGGTGGCTTGCAAGTTTTGCGGTAACGGCGCTGAGGGGATGCCGTCAAAATCATCAATAATAGCCTGGAGCCCACTAAGTTCGGGCGGCAATGGCTGCCCCATGTCGCTGCACAAGCGGGCCAGATCGGGCAAAACACATGTGGGTAGTGTTCCCGTCGCTTCCTTCGCGGCAAGTAGGTCAGCCACCTGATGTCCGAAGCGTTGGAGCCAGTCAATAGGCAGAGGTGACCAGCCAGCTCCGGGTAGCGCCAGCATTGAGGCGCCGTCGCGCCAGGCTTGTAAAACGCGTTGCGGGTCTATCTGTCGTTTGGCTTTGCCCGTCTCCGGGGTGCAGTCAAACTGAATCGAGAATTGTCCGGCGTCGAGCTGGACATGGGGTTGCAGCGGCGGGATTAGCCGGTATGATTGGTGTGCCTGACCACGAATTTGACCCGACCAGGTGGATAAGCGTTGTACGAAGCGAACCGCATCCTCATTGGCAAATCGAGTTGGGCGGTCCAATTTCAAACCAAGCTGCGCCAACAGCTGGCGTTCGAGCTGACGTTCTGCCCCTGCATCCCGCATCGGTAACGGACCCTGCAGGTGAAGCAAGCGGCCGTCCACCACCTGTGCGGTCGGTGGGTCGCCGTAAACGATACTCGGTTTGACCAGCAAAACGCCATCCGTGTCTTCAGTGTCGAGTAGCATGTGTGGGGGAACCGCGCTGGTGTCGGGTAGCCGTTGTGTTTGTATGTGGACGGGGAGTCTTTTGGGCAGAGCAGGGAGCACCTCGGTGATCAATTCCGCTACCTCGTCAAAGGTAAAAAAACGTCCAGCCGACAGTTCCTCACGTTGGCGTGCTGTAAGACCGGACTCACCCACCGGGCGAATGGTGTCGCCACACAACACGGCGCCGTTATTGAACACCTCGGTGATGTGGGGGTCGGGCTCGATGTGTATCCGAAAACCATGGTGTTGGTCGCTCACCAGCACGCGCGGATAAACCGGTGTGACGGAGGTTTTAATGGCATCATTGTTGAGGAAAACGTTGCTGCATCGCGCCAGGGTGGATAACAGCTTCGGCATCATATCGCGCGGGATTAGCCCATCGCCGCGTCTGCCTAATAGATGATCGACATCTAGATCCGCCTGAGTGATGGCCACTGCCGGCCCGGCAACCTGCCCAGTGGCGAGGGCGGATAAGGTGTGCGTCAATGGCAATGTGGTATCGCCCTGGACGATGACCCGCTGTAGGGACAGGCGTTGTTCGTTGCATTGTAAATGATAAGCCATGTGCCCGGGTGTTGCGTCACTGGACTTGGGCATGGTATCGCCATCTTGCTGCGCGCGTCGCATCACGATGACGGCGGCGGCGACGTGAGCGCATGCGTCATCGGTGCTATCGCAATCGCATATCCAATCCTTGTCATCCGGCCATAAGGTGACGGTCATATAGGCCATGCCGTGCCGGCTTGCGACTTTCAGCATATATTCTGCTGCTTGGTGTTGTTCACCGATCACCGCGCCGCCGCGACTGAGTTCCACCCCGCGTGACCAATTTTGCGGCGAGCAGGCATCTCGGATGGCTTCGAACAGAGCTTGCATGTCGGTCGAAATGCCTCCTTTGAGAAATGCGTTGTAAAAGTTTCTCGGGGACAGATTTTAAGTCCGTCCCCATCTCTACCATGCCTCTTGGGGCAAGGCGCGATAAAATCGTTAACGTTTTGAGCCGAGGGGTCGCTTCAGGCTTTACTTCCGTCTTGCCGCATGGCATGCTTGCGACCCTCATCGGGCAGCTAGCTGCGTGTGTCGATACGCCCGGTTTTATGGCTGCATGATGAAGGTTGAGATGATTGAAGGTTGGGACGAGGTGCACAGCACTAAGTTTAACACAATTAAAGGATTGTTTACCGATTTGCAGATCCAGCGCGTATTGGTCGTCTATAAAAAAAGCTACTATGAACTGTACGGTTATGAACACCGCGAACGTCACTTTAAGGCGTTAGAGTCCCGTCACCATCCGATCATTCAGTCCATGCAGCTGAGCCATGAAGAAAATAAACAAACCCTGGCTCAAGTTTGTGTGGCGCTTGATGCGGTGGGTCTAGCCTATGACTGCATCTTTCGTGGCGAATTGGAGCGTACCGACGGTTATGATTTGGTGCTCAGTGTCGGGGGGGATGGCACCTTTCTGGAACTGGCGCGTTACACCGCGGGCCTGCCCATTCTTGGCGTTAATTCTGACCCTGCACGTAGCATGGCGTTTTTTTGTGGGGCCAATCGGCAAACCATTCAGCAACAGCTGGAAGCGTTGATCGATGGGTCATTGGGTGAAGTTCGATTGGCGCGCATGGAGGTGCGAATTAACGATGAACAATTGCCGCATGCCGGTCTCAACGATTTACTAATTGCACATGCCAACCCTGCCGCTGTTTCGTCGTATACGTTGCAAGTTGAGCAGCAGGAGGAGCAGCAAAAAAGTTCCGGAATCTGGATTGCCACAGCGGCTGGATCAACCGCCGCCATGCGAGCTGCAGGCGGGCGTGTTCTGCCATTACGTTCGCGTAAATTACAATATCTGGTACGCGAGCCGTATGCCGGCGATAGACAAGGCTACCAGCTTTTAAAAGGTGAAATAGCGTCCGGCCAGTTGCTCCGTGTCACCTCAAGGATGCGTCGCGGGCGAATCTTTATGGACGGTTCGCATTTGCGTTTTTTGTTTGGTTTAGGTGATGTACTGAGTGTCAGTAGCGCTGCCGACCCGGTACGTGTGCTGGGTCTTGACGGCCATCGGCGGCGACGCTTTTAACCGCAATAGAAGCCATCCAGTTCCTACCTTTTTTACGCCATGCTTGGGTCGCCGGTGCCCCAGGTTGCCATCTGCAGATTCACCTGCGGGCGGCGGTTATTTACCGCGCCGGGCCCAAAAGGCTTGCATGGCTTGCTGCGGTTCCTGCGTCGCAAAGGCTAAAGCCAGGCTACTGACACCAGCCTCAATGGCTTCATCCATCGGCAGATTCAACCAGCGATTCATCAAGTCTTTCTGCAGCCATAAGGCACGCGCCCCATTGGCGCTTAGACGATCTGCCATGCGCCGTACGGCAGCGGCTAAATCCGGCAAGGCGACCACCTGATTGAGCAGTCCGATGCGATACGCTTCTTGGGCATCGATAGAATCACCGGTGAGTAAAAGTTCGCGCGTGCGCATCAGGCCAATCATGCTTGGCATCAAGGCGCACTCTACTACCGAAGGCAAGCCCACTTTAACCTCGGGCATGCCTAATTGTGCGTTGTCAGAAGCGATGGCGATATCGCACGACATAACCAGTTCCAGACCCGCGCCGAGTGCGTAGCCATTGACCGCGGCAATAACCGGCAGCGGATGTTGGCGAATGGCATCAAACGCTTCATGTACAGTGCGAATGAAGCGTTCCCCTTGTATCACATCCAGATTCGACAAATCGTGCAAATCGGCGCCGCCGACAAAAAAGCGTTGCCCCGCGCCGGTAATGACGACGACGCGGGTTTGCGTCCGCTCTGGGGTGGCCTCGACCGCCTCTTTTAGTTCTTTCAGGGTGTCCCAATTGAGGGCGTTACCACGCTGGGGGCGGTTAATCGTAATGGTGGTAATGGTGTCTTGATGACTCACCAGTAAATTGTCGAATGTCACGTTGTCTCCTTTTGCTTTGCCTGGTGGTAGGTTGGGTTGCGTGCCTCAACCCAACCTAGGAAAGTCGGCGGAGGTTGGAGGATGGCTGGCTTGGGGATCGTCAATCTCG
>JAPULM010000528.1 GCA_027294925.1 bacterium | reverse complement strand
CGCCGGCAGTCGGGCGACGGCCTCACATACCGCATCGCTGGCCCAATCGGGTGAAATCTGGGACGCCTTATTCCGCCAAACCGGGGCCATTCGCATCAATGGCCTGGAAGAGATGGTAGACACCATCAAGGCGTTGCAACTGCTCAAGCCCACCACCGGCAAACGCTTGGGCATGGTCACGATGACTGGCGGCCCGTCTGTCGTGCTTACCGACACCTTCGCCAAAGTCGGGCTCGACATCCCACCCTTAAGTGACGCATCGTATGAAAAATTTCAAGGGTTTTTCAATATTATCGGCGGCAGCTACAAAAACCCCATCGATATGGGGATGAACTGGGCGGGTGAAAACTTTCAGGAAATCATGGACGTGTTAATGCAAGACCCCAACATTGATGCCGTGGTTAATGATCTCCCCCTCACCTTCCTGTTTCGCCGCATGGCACGACAACCCGACTTTAAAGAACGTCTGTTTAACACCTATCGTACCCTGCAGAAACAATACGACAAGCCGTTGTTAGCGGTGGTGGGATTTTCACCCTTTGAAAAAGAGGAAGTTGACTTCCGGCAAGAGCTGTTACAAGCTGGGGTGCCAGCTTTTCACAACTTTGAGCGCGCCGCACAAGCCTTTAAACACATGAGCGACTATTATCGGTTTTGTCAAACGGCATGAGATATGCGAGATGCCACAGCCTTTAGTCAGTGCCATTATTCCAACCTTCAACCGCGCCGCCTGGATAGGCGAAGCCATTGACTCCGTATTGGCGCAAGACTACCCTCATATCGAACTCATTGTGGTCGACGATGGCTCTACCGATACAACACCCCACATCGTCCAAGGCTACGAAGCGGCAGTGACCTCCATTCGTCAACCCCAGCGCGGGGTCAGCGCCGCACGCAATCAAGGCGTCGCGGCCTCTCAGGGTGAGCTTATTGCCTTTCTCGACTCTGATGACTTGTGGCTGCCCGACAAAATCGTCACCCAAGTAGCACTGTTTCAGCAATGCCCCGAGCTACAAGCTTGCTATACGGATGAAATCTGGATACGCCGAGGGGTGCGCGTTAATCCTAAACATATTCATCGTAAATATTCAGGCTGGATTTTTCACCAATCATTGCCCCGTTGCACCATTAGCCCATCATCAATCATGCTACGGCGCAGCCAGTGGAATCGCCTCGGTGGCTTTGATGAGCGTCTGCCGGCTTGTGAAGACTACGATCTCTGGTTACGTTTAACGTCGAGCACGCCGGTCCACCTCATCACCAAGCAACTCATTGTCAAACGAGGCGGACACTCGGATCAGTTGTCCCTCAGCGTGCCGGTCCTGGACATCTATCGTATAACCGCTTTGGAAAAAATGTTAGCGGCGCCGTTAACACTCCCCCAACGTCAGGCCGTACTGGAACACCTGCTGCAAAAAAGCCGCATCGTGGCGCAAGGCGCGCGCAAACGTGGGCATGGCGCCCGCTCGGCAACTTATGATGCCAAAACGCACACCTATCAACAGCAACTTGCCGGCTTGGTACAGCACCAGAGTCTTTAGAGGAACCACATGGCGCCCATCTTCGATCACATTGACTTAGCCGATATCGACCTTGAGGACAAGCGCTTCATTGTAACCTACCAGCCAGAACTACAGATGCTTGAACAATCCATTGCTCGTATGGGGGTCCTCACCCCTGTCCACCTGCGGCGCCCCACCACCCCTGGACGACTGCAATTGATCTGTGGCTTCAAACGATTAGTGGCTTGTCAAAACACTGCGCAGCGCCGCGTCCCGGCACTCGTCCACAATGCCGATGTGTTAAGCACCGAACAAGCATTTCTGTTGGCCTTACACGACAATCTGGGCTGCCGTCGCTTCAATGCAGTCGAAAAAGGACGCCTTCTGAAGCGCTTGCGCGACGACTACCATTATGACCTGGAGGTTTTGGCCCAACACATCTGCCCCCTCCTGCAACTTCCACCACGATCCAGTAGCGTGGCGCTATATGCGGATTTAGCAACGCTGGATGAGCCCTTAAAAAACGCTATCGTGGCGGAAAACCTTTCCCTCGAAACAGCCGTTTGGATCGGCCACCATACAGCCACTGATCGGCAGGTTTTATTAGATCTGTTTGCCGGATTGCGCCTGGGAAGAAATCGTGCCCGTCAGTTTGCCAGTATGATTGAAGATATATGTCGGCGGGATATGTGTAGCGTAAGTGAATGTTTTCAAAGCCTGGGGGTTGACGCCGTTCTAGAGGACCCACAGCCCAGCGGACCGCAAAAAATTGAACGCCTTCGGCAGACCTTACACCGATCACGCTACCCACAGTTTAGCGCCCATGAACGGCAATTTCATGCAACCTTACGGGAACTCAGACTTCCGTCCCAGGTCCACTTACAACCCCCGCCTTACTTCGAGGGGCAGAGTTACCGCGTCAGCTTTGCCTTCAACAGCCGACAGGAATTGCAACAGGTGGCGCAAAGCCTGACCAATGCCGCCGCCAACGATGCAGTTGATGACTTGCTTTTATTGCTCTAGTCCTACGGCATGGTGCGCATACCCTGCCAGTTTGGCGGGGTTGAGTCCATCGATGGCAAAGGGGATCTTAGGGAGTCAGGCCCAAGGCAATCCAGACGCAGTCCACCGCATCAAGCCCCATGTGGATCAGCAGCCCGCTACCAACCCATCGTGTGATGGGAATAATCGCCACCACCACATAAGCCGCAATCGCCCACTCGGTGTGCAGCGGGTGAAAGCCGATAGCGCAACGATGCGCGTCAAAGATGGGTCTTGCTAATAAATGATCAACATCAACGATGATACCCGCAAGCATCAGCATCCAGGCCTGTCGCCAAGCGGGGCGACCATAGCGCCACGCAAGCAGACCGGGTACGGCAATGTGCAGCGCCATATGAATCAGTGATCGTACAGGCAACCTGTTGCTAGCTCCACGTATCTGGCGTTATCACCACAGCCCTGATCAATTGCGCGCCGGCACCAGAGCCCGTATCGCATCGAGGACGACGGTCGGTTTACGCTGCGGCTCCGTTTCACAAGTCAGAAGGTCCTACACAAGATCACATAGGGTGCGACAGGTGACATCATACACCTTTAAGCGCAACGGGTATAGTCCCATATGCACACAGAGAAGTGCCATTAGCCCATTTGACGTCTGGCCTTTTTTGTTTCTCGCCACGCCGCCAGCGATTTATCAATGCCGAGTTCTTTGGCTAATTTTCGTCGTCGTGCCGACAACGTCCTGGCACTCAAAGATTGCGTCAACGGAATTTTGTATTTCTCTTTATAGGTGCGATGCTTCAACCCATGCAAAGCCAGATGCCTGGTGGAAAGAAGCTGAAAGGCCTTGCCGCACTCCAAACAGACAACCTGATTATGCTGAATGGAAGCTTGAGGTTCTAGGCCTTCCGCCGGTGAGGCCATTTGTTTCTCTTGTTGAGACAAGTCTGTAAGCGTTTTGTACAACGTTTCCAGACCCTCTGCCAGTTGCTCCGGCGTCTGTCGCGCACGGCTCGCCTGTGCAGCAACCAGTGCAGCACA
>JAPULM010000527.1 GCA_027294925.1 bacterium | reverse complement strand
TCCGTAATCTACATCGTAATCCCAGCCTATCCTGACATTCTTCACATAGTCTCTGATCGGCGCTAGCTCACAACCCGATCATAATCACTTATCCTCCGGCTCGTCAAGTTTCTTCAGCTGGGCGATCTCCTCATCCCGATAGCCTAACTCATGTTAGGAGAGGGTCAGAATTTCAAAATCATTTTTTAAGTCCGGCTCTGGCCTGAGCGGAGCAGGTCCCGACGTTTATGCAATCCGCTCCAGACGGAGGCAGTTCTACACCTACTCAAACTGTTCTTTGAATTCCTTGAACGCCTGCTTGAGGGCGTCGAGTTCCTGCCGCAAAGCCCCAATCTCGTTTATCAAAGCCTCGATCCGTTCGCTGCCAATCTGCCGGTCAGAGGCCTCTACTGCCGGAACGTCTTCGTCCTCTGGCTCCAATTCTCCGCAAAGCAGGTGCGCAAAGCGGGCCTCTTTTCGGCCAGGTTGACGCGGTAGTTTGGCCACCAGGGGGCCGCAGTCATGTTCCATCAAGCTCTGCAAGGTGGTTTCCACTGCCGCCAGGTTTGCAAAGTCACACAGGCGTTCCGTGCGCCCGCGAATTTCTCCTGCTGTTTGGCGGCCCCGCAACATCAACACACAGAGAATGGCCGCTTCCGACGGGGTCAGGCTCAAGTTTTCGGTGAGCGCGTGCCGGTATTTGGGTACCCGGCTGTCGTAGCTGATGACCCGTTTGGCCAGATTTTGGTCAAAGGTCAGCCCCTCTAGTGTCTGCAGCACCGTTTCCTCATCGAACTCGATGACCGGGTATCGATTCGACCTCTGGTTGCATGCCCGGGTCAATGCGTTAAGTGTTAGCGGATAGTATTCTGGCGTGGTCACTTCTTTTTCCATCAACGATCCGAGAATTCGAATCTCAATCGGGTTGAGCATGAATTCCAACGTTGTGACCTCCTCGTGCTAAAGTCTGATCATACGTCTGTACAGAATTTTAGCCAATCGTTTTTTTGATGAACACCTGTTATCGCTGTTGATCTTTGGAAAATAAGCTGGATGCTGCCCGGGCTTTTAGGGCGACTCACACGATCAATACGACCCGGCGGGATAATCCGCAAGAGGCGGTAAAAAACGAACTCAGACTGGGGTGGCGAAGCGGCGACGGCGGGCCGCTACCAACAGGCCAGGGGGGAAGGGATTGGCGCTGGCGTTGTGGCATGGTGGTCTTCCCTACATGAGGCCCTATCCCGGTTGCCTGGGGACATGTGCAGGGGGGCAAATTCCAAATCTGTCCCCGTCAAGGGGTGACTGGGGCCTAACATACCACATCTGTGCCGGAGAAACTTGTAGTGTTGCTGGTCTTTTCCTGGTGATTGCCTGAAATATGTACCCATTAATCATCGGCGTCGTGCGCTGCGTGCCGTTCGACAATGCGAAGAACCAAAATACTCACTTCGTATAGCGCCAACAGCGGCACTAGCAACATGGTCATGGTAAAGGCGTCAGGGGTCGGGGTAAGAATCGCCGTCACCACGGCGGCAACCAAAACAGCGTAACGCCGGTTCTGGGTCAAAAAGGCAATGCTAATAAAACCGAGGCGATGCAAGACGAAGGTGACCAACGGCAATTCAAACATGACGCCGCAGACTGCAGCCAGGGTGAGGGTCAAGGCGAGATACTTGCTCACCGAAATGCCTGTCGCGATGTTATCGCCGCCAAAGCTGAGTAAAAAACGCAACGTTATCGGTAGAATCACCGAGTAACAAAAACTGACGCCAAGCAAAAACAACCCCCCGGTTGCCCAGGTGCCGCCCACGGCAGCCTTATGCGACATGCGGCACACTGTCTGCAAAAAACGTTTCACCTCATACAAAATTACGGGGGAGGTGATGATCACGCCGGTGGCGATCGACACTTTGATGTGGCCTAAAAACCCTTCTAAAGGGGCATAGATGACAAGTGTGGCGTTGAGTGGAAGTTGGACGATATGCAACAAATGCTTGGCGAACGGGTAAGCTAGCAGAGTGGTCCCGAGTAACACCAGCGCCAGGCGAAAGATGGTTCGCCGCACCTGTTCGACACGGTCGATTAACCCCGTGGTTAAAATTGTCGGCTCCATCGGCGTATCCTTCTCAACACCCTGCATCCCGGATGATGAGATTGCCAGCGTGGTCTACCTGAGCGACTTGTTGCGGATAGATCACCGTGGTGGTGTCCGCTTGTTCGACAATAGCGGGACCCCTAAACGACGCCTCGACCGGCAACCGATAGCGATCATAAATTGGCGTTTCATGGTAGGCCTGGTATTCGTCAAAATAGGCCGGCCGGTAGCCTTTACGCGCTTCCTCAAGACTGCCGTCGGCGCCATGCGTCAGCAGCTCCGGAGGTGGCAACGAGACATGGTGTACGGTGCGGATATTGACGAATTCGACCGCTTGTGCCGGTCGACTGTGGCCGTATACCTGCCCATGTAGGGCATGAAAGTCAGTTACCGCCTGGGCAATACACCTATCATCTACGTGTGGCGCTAAGGGGACTTCGAGTTCATACGATTGACCGACATAACGCAAGTCGGCAAACCGATCCACCTGGACGGCCTCAGAATCAACGCGGTCGGTCTGCATCCTGGCTTGCCCCAGACCATCCAACTCGCTAAACAAAGCATCCATCAGCATCAGGTCAACCGCGTCGGCCCTAGCGGCAAAGGTGCGGGTATGGTCATGCTCGATAGGCGCCACCAGCAAGCCAAAGGCGGATAAGACACCTGGCGCCGCGGGCACGATAATAGTTGGCACCGACAACATAGGCGCCAACCGACCGCCATGCACAGGACCGGCGCCGCCCAGTAGCAGCAAGGCGAATTGCCGCGGGTCCTCACCACGGCGCACGGATACCAGGCGCGTTTCATCTGCCATGCGAGCATTGACAATGCGATGAATGCCTGCCGCTAGCTCAACCGGCGTCATCTCCAGCTTGTCGGCCATGCCCTGCATCACCTGATGCGCCGCGTCAGCCTGCAAGGTCAGCTCGCCAGCGGCAAAATAATCCGGGTTCAGATAGCCCAGCACCAGGCTGGCGTCGGTAACCGTTGGGGCTTCGCCGCCGCGTCCGTAACAGGCTGGGCCTGGGTCAGCTGCGGCGCTCTGCGGTCCGACGCGTAACCCACCACTACTATCGAGCCAGGCGATGCTGCCGCCACCGGCCCCCACCGTATTAATATCGACCATCGGAATACGCAGGGGATAACGAGAAATATGGCCTTCACGCGACAACAAGGGTTTGCCGGCTTTGACCAACGCCACATCGCAGCTGGTACCACCCATGTCCAGGGTGATCAAATCATCAATGGCAGACTGCGCCCCGGCAAAGCGGCCGCCAATGACGCCGGCAGCAGGACCCGACAACAGCACGCTGACTGGCCGTTCAGTGGCCGTGCTGACCGTGGTGATGCCGCCGCGCGACTGCATCACTTGCAGGTGCGCTGCAATGCCCATG
>JAPULM010000526.1 GCA_027294925.1 bacterium | reverse complement strand
GCCTGGGCAGGTTGGAACCTGGCGGCGCCATGGCGTCTGGAGGCCGAAACGCGAGGTTTGGATCGGTTCTAAGGATAACAAGGATGGTAGCGCATTTCTCCTCTCCGGAATGACCTATAACCTAGTATGATTAGTCTCATTAAAAGATTTAATTTCCAATTTTGATGAAAATAGGTTAAAAGATTGATTAAAAGTTTTAATAGGCAGTCCATAAGATCCTGGGGAGGATGAAGGCATGAGATACTTCTTCAGTGCAGTATTTATACTATCAGGTATCGTTTATTATGCAATGGAGTCAGGATTTTTAAGATGGTAAGAGCTTGATGAATAAAAGTCCGGTTATTACCTTAATAGACGCCGGGAGTCGAATGATATCTTGCCCCTTGCACATCTTCGACCTCCTGACGTCAGTGCGTTCGCTTGTAACCCTTGCAGCAACTGAGCCTGGTTGTTTCCCTGTCAAACGGGCAGCAGAACTGCGGTAGGCTAACTAGCGGCCTTTAAAGTTAGGCTTGCGTTTTTCGACAAAAGCCCGCACCCCTTCTTTATGGTCTTCTGTTTGGCGAGCCAGGTTCTGCGCCCGCGCCGCCTGTGTGAGGTGTTCCGCCAGGTCTTGCTGTTGTGCTTTATGCACCAGCATTTTGATCAGGGACATGGAAAAGGTGGGACCCTGGGCAAGGCGTGTGGCTAATTCCAAGGTGGCTGGCATGAGTTCCGCATGCGGTACAACTTTACTGCACAACCCCATCCTATAAGCTTCTTGACCGTCAACTGCGTCCCCGGTGTATTGCAACAGCAGGGTATTTGAAAGGCCGATCAGACGGGGGAGTTGCCAGGCGCTGCCATCGGCCGGAATCAGGCCGTTGCGGACAAACGCTTCGGAAAAACGGGCGTCTTGCGAGGCAATGCGAATATCACAGGAGAGCGCGACGCCGCATCCGAGACCATATGCGGCGCCATTGACTGCTGCGATGCTTGGTTTCTGCAAGTTCCACAGCTGGCGAACGATGGCAGGTCCCATCGCTTCATGTCGGCTATCCGCCATGTAGGCGGGATCCAGCAGCTCCCAGGGGCCGGGCGCCGGTGGGGGACCTTGCGCTTCGCGCTGCTGTACGGCGCGATTAAAGCCGCGCACATTGGCGCCGGAGCAAAACGCCGGATCGGCGCCAGTCAGCACCAGCACGCGTAGTTCCGCATCTTGCCCAAAGCGGTCAATTTCGCCTTCTAACTCCTCGCTTAACTGGCCGCCGAGTGCGTTGCGGGTCTTGGAATCATCCAAGGTCAAAATCAATACGCCATCATCAGTCGTTTCTGAGTGGATAAACTCAAACGCCATAACGCTTCCCTCCATCAGGTAATTTGTGCCATAATCCAGGCTATTATGACGTTGTTCTCGGTGAAAGTACAAGACGAAAGCTGCCGAGGCGTGTTAAGATAAAATTACCGACATGATCGTATTGATGCCCATTGAAAGGGGGAAATAACGATGAGCACTGCCGAGACCTTCGCCTTTCAAACCGAAACCACGCAGCTGATGGAATTGATGATCCATTCGCTTTACACCAATAAAGATATTTTCTTGCGTGAATTGATCTCCAATGCTTCCGATGCTCTCGATAGACTCCGTTTTGAGGCCTTGACCCATCCGGACATGCTGGCGGACGATGACAGCCTGGAAATTCGCCTCGAATCCGACAAGCAAGCCCGCACGCTGTCGATTCACGACACCGGGATTGGTATGAGTCGGGATGAAATCGTGACCAATATTGGCACCATTGCCAAATCCGGTACGCGCGCCCTATTGGATCAGATCAAGGCGGAGGGGAAAACCGACCAGCTCGTTGGCGAGCTCATTGGCCGTTTCGGCGTTGGCTTCTATTCTGCCTTTATGGTGGCCGATAAAGTCACCCTGGTGACGCGGCGTGCCGACGACAAAACGGCCATACAGTGGGAATCAACCGGCAACGGCCAGTACACCCTGGCCCCTGCCGAGAAAGCGCAGCGCGGCACTTCGATTACCCTGCATCTTAAAGCGGTCGATCCAGATGGCGGCATTGAAGACTATAGTGAGTCATGGGTCCTCAGCCGCATTGTCAAACAGTACTCGGATTTTGTTGCTTATCCGATCAAGCACAAAGAAACGCGTGAGGAAGTTGAGCGCGATGACAAGGGGTTGCCAAAACCGGATACCCCGCCTACTATTGTGGTGGAAGACAAAACGCTTAACTCGATGACCCCTCTTTGGACCCGATCACAGTCGCAGGTGACAGACGAGGAATATGGCGAGTTCTACAAACACATCTCGCACGATTGGGAGGTGCCGCTAAAGCACATGGCGTTCCGGGCCGAAGGCCGCTTCGAGTTTCAAGGTCTGGTCTTCATCCCGGCGCAGGCGCCGGGCGACTTGTACCACCAAACCGCGCCATATGGTCTGCAGCTCTATGCGCAGCGCATCATGATCATGGAGTATTGCGAAGACCTGTTGCCGCGTTATTTGCGTTTTCTGAAGGGGGTGGTGGATTCGTCTGATCTGCCGCTCAACATCTCCCGTCAACGTCTGCAGCAGGATCGTCATATCACCCAGATTCGCACCTGGCTCGTACGCCGTGTTCTTGACACCCTCAGCACCATGCAAAAGGATGACCACGAGACCTATCTGACCTTCTGGCAGCAATTCGGCCGTACCCTGAAGGAGGGTGTCGGGGCTGACTACGACAACAAAGATACGCTGGTGGCACTTTTGTTATTTCCATCCTCCAATGATGCGCAAGCGTTGACCTCGCTCAAAGACTACGTCGCGCGCATGCCGGAAGCACAAAGCGAGATTTATTACCTCACCGGTGAATCGCGCCACGTGGTGGAAAATTCCCCGCATCTCGAAGCGTTTAAGGCCAAGGGCTACGAGGTGCTCTACCTGGTTGAGCCGGTGGATGAGTTGGTGGTGCAGGGCCTCACCGAATTCGAGGCTAAACAGCTACAATCAGTTGGCAAAGGTACCGTGCAACTCGGTAGTGAAGGGGAAAAGGAGGCAGCCGAACAAGCACTAAAAGAACAAACGGAAACCTTCAGCAGTTTGTTGGAACTGCTACAGCAGAAGCTCGATGCGCATGTCAAGGAGGTCCGACTCTCAACACGTTTGACGCAATCCCCGGTCTGCCTGGTGGGCGCTGAGCACGATTACAGCCCGCAGTTGGAACGCTTGCTGCGCCAGGGGCAATTCGATACGCCGCAACAGCACCGCATCATGGAACTCAATCCGTCCCACACCATCCTGGCCAAGTTGCAAGAACGCTTTGCCC
>JAPULM010000525.1 GCA_027294925.1 bacterium | reverse complement strand
CCTGGCGGCGTTATTATTGAGGGCACCTCCGGCAATACGGGGGTGGGCCTGGCGATGTATGCGGCCATTCATGGCTATAAGACAATTTTTGTCTTGGCCGACAAACAATCGCCGGAAAAAATTGAAAATTTGCGTGCTTTTGGCGCCAAAGTAATTGTCTGTCCGACCAATGTCGAGCCAGATGATCCGCGTTCCTACTATAGTGTTGCCAGACGGCTTGCCGAGACCACCCCGAATGCGTTTTATGTCAATCAATACGATAATTTTGATAATCGTGATGCACATTTCTACACCACGGGCCCCGAGATTCATGAGCAGACTCAGGGTGCGTTTGATATTTTGATAGCGGGTGTGGGTACGGGCGGTACGATCTCGGGCATTGGTCGCTATCTCAAAGCCAAAATGCCATGCCTAAAAGTGGTCGGGGTCGATATTGAGGGCTCGATTTTGGCCCATTATAAGCAGAGTGGGGAAATCGGTGAGGCCAGACCCTATGTTTTGGAAGGCATTGGCGAGGATATTATCCCGTTGAATATCGATTGGGATGTCATTGATGAATTCGTCATGGTGGCAGATAAAGAAAGCTTTATCATGACGCGCAAACTGCTCACCCAGGAAGGTCTGTATGCCGGCGGCACCTCTGGCGCCGCAGTGGTGGGTGCGATTAAATACGCCCAAACCTTATCCGTAGCGAAGCGTATTCTCGTCATTCTGCCCGACTCGGGCAATCGTTACGCCAGCAAGATTTATAATGATGATTGGATGCGGGATAATGGCTATGTCGATTCGAGTTTCAACGTCATTATCAAAGAGGTGCTCGATACCCTCGGCAAAGGGGATCATGCGATATACACCTGTCCGGAAACCAGCACGATTGGCGAGGCGATTCAAGTCATGCAAGAACATGACATTTCGCAGTTCCCGGTGATGGCGGACAATCAGGTCGTTGGCGTCGTGTCGGAGCGTGATCTTCTGCGCCCGGTCTACGAGGGCAAACTTTCTCTGTCGGATAATGTTTCGGTGGCCTATAAAGACACCTTCAAAGTTATTGATGTGCATGACATGCTCGAACATGTCGCTGCCGCACTGGTGCAGAAAAATACGGTGATCGTCACAGAAGAAGACGAAGTGCTTGATATTTTGACCGATATCGACATCTTGAATTTTATTTCCACCAGGGGGAAATATTAATGCCTGCCAACCTGAAACGCGCCGGTCTGGCAACCAAGGCGATTCATTGCGGCAACGCGCCAGATCAGGAAACGGGTGCGGTTATTGCGCCAATTTATCAAACGTCGACCTATGTACAAGAATCGCCCGGTAAACACCGTGGCTATGAATACACGCGTTCGCACAATCCCACCCGGACGCGTCTCGAGGCATGTTTAGCGGCGCTCGAACAAGCCAAATATGCTGTGGTGACGGCCAGCGGTATGGCAGCAGCCTCACTGGTTCTGCACGCCTTGCCGCACGACTCGACGATTGTCTGTGGCGATGACGTCTATGGTGGTACCTATCGGCTGTTGATGCGGGTGTTTCAGCATATGCATCGCTGCATCTTTGTGGATACCACCGATCTTGGCGAGCTCCAGCAGGTGATGCGACAACACCAGCCGGCTCTGGTGTGGTTGGAATCGCCGACCAATCCGCTCTTGAAGATTAACGACATTCGACAGATTTCGGCCATTGCCAAACAGCACCAGGCCCTCACCCTAGTTGATAACACCTTTATGAGTCCGTACTTTCAACTGCCGCTCAAGCTTGGCGCCGATATTGTGCTGCATTCGACGACCAAATATCTCAACGGGCATAGCGATGTGATCGGCGGGGCGTTGCTTACCAATCGCAAGACGCTGTATGACAAATTCTGGTACTTGCAAAACGCCACGGGTCCTAGCGCCTCGCCGTTTGATAGCTGGCTGGTCTTACGGGGTCTGAAAACTCTGGCCGTTCGTATGCAGGCGCACCAAGCGAACGCGGTCAACATCGCCCAATTTCTCGACACCCATGCGAAAATTGACTCGGTCCTATATCCCGGCTTGCCCTCGCATCCTCAGTATAAGCTTGCCCAGAAGCAGATGAGCGGCTTTGGCGCGATGATCACCTTCTTTCTGAAGGGAGGTTTTGAGGCTAGCCGCCGCTTTCTCGAAAGCGTGCAGCTCTTTGCCTTGGCCGAGAGTTTGGGTGGTGTTGAAAGCCTGATCGAGCATCCTGCTATTATGACGCATGCCTCCATTCCTGCTAAAGAACGGGCCAAATTAGGCATCTCGGATAACCTGGTTCGGCTTTCCGTCGGTATTGAAGATGTTGAGGATCTCATTCTCGATCTTAAGCAGGCATTGGAGACCGCCTAGTACGGCGCAGCGTTTGGGATGGATTATCGTTTCGGCAATACCGCCCGTATCGAACCCTCGACCGTACGCACACCATGCTGATTCTCAGCATAAATATCAGCGTAGATTAGGTATTCGCCGTTCGCTTCGCTCTTGTCGGTGACCACGGCCTGATAACGTACCGTGTCCGTGGGCCACACGCGGTTAACAAAACGCACCCGGAAGTTGCGCAGATTACCATCGCCTACCCAATCGATGAGCATTTTTCCCATCAGGCCCATACTCAGCATGCCGTGAGCAAACACGGTTTCATTGCCGGCCCGAATAGAAAACGTTTCGTCGTGGTGAATGGGGTTAAAATCCCCGGAAGCGCCAGCATAACGGACAATCTGCGTGCGGCTTAGCCGCGCAACGGTAAACATCGGTGCTTCATCGCCAATATTGACATCGTCGTAATATAACGTTTCGGTTTGCATGCCTGATGCCCTTCTGTTGGTTGCCGCACTGGCCGCATTAATCTTTGACTTCTTTTTCCGTCTCAATGGATGTTGAACGCACCCGCACGCAGACCTGGCCGTGTTGATTGGTGTAGGTCGTTTCATTGACGACAAAGGTCATGCTGCCACCGCGCCGTCCGGTTTTCTCATAACGCTCGGCGGGTTGGGTCTGCACGGTGAGGACATCGCCAACATAAATGGGATGCAGATAATCGTATTCTTGCTCACCGTGTAACACGCGACGCATATCTCGTTGCGCTGCGCTGCGGTCGGTTGGCCGCCAAAACGAAGATGCTTGCACAAAGGTCGGGGGCACCATCGGCGCTTTGAAACCATGCGCCCGTGCGTGCTCAACATCCCAGTAGATAGGGTTATCATCATCGAGCACGGCAATGGCAAACTCGCGCACTTTGCCGGCTTCAACCGGAAAGGTAAATGCTTCAGCCATTGATGCGATCTCCTTATGTGGTCGTGATAGACCATGGTCTGTGGTGTGAGGGTTAAGATGTCTGCAGAGCATCGTAACACAAATTAAAACGGTAGACCCCGCCGCTTTTCCCAGGCCGCATCACTCTCCAGGGTAATGACCCGAAAAGCCTCTGCATACATCATCTCTTTTTGGGCAGCAATGCGTGCCGAACCTTCTTTGACCCGCATCGCCATCCTGTCCTGGTCGCCGATCTGACTCACATGCCGTTTAAGCGCCTCGATTTTCAGATCAACCGTATCGGTAATATTCACCAACACGTCCCCCTGGCCGCGAGCGCTGAGGTAGACCTTGCGGACTTTGTGGGCTCGTAAGCCTTCTGCTTCAAGTTCTTGAAACAGGTTGGGTTGACCAACCGCGGGGAATACGGCATCGATCGCCGCGCTGGCCACGGCGCGGTGGTCCGGGTGGTTAATACCGCCTGAGGGCGTGAAGATCATGGTTGGATCACCGGTAATCACGGCTTCTGGTTTAAAGCGTCGCATTTCGCGGACCAGGCGCCGCCTTAGGGCCATGGTGTTTTCTAACCTACCATCGGGTTCGCGTAGAAACGTAACGTCTTCGACGCCGAGCACTTGTGCGGCGGCCAAGCTTTCAGCCTCACGAATTTCAGCCGCCCGGCTGTTAGTCATACCGGGTTGGGCAATGCCGACATCGCCGCTGGTGGCCAGGACAAACGCCGCCGTAGCGCCTTCTTTAACCCAGTGCGCAATGGTTCCGGCACAGCTAAATTCCGCATCATCCGGGTGGGCGGCAATCACCATTACCCGCTCGGGGATATATCCGGCGTGACTCATAACGTGTCATCTCCCTGGTAGAATCGCTGATCATGTGACAGATCATCATCTGCCAATAGCATAAGTATCCCGTCTAGGGTCGGCCCCGGCGCTTAACGTTCCGGCATCGGCATCGACGACAATGGTTGACAGCACAGCCATGCTCATACGTTCCCAATCGTCTTTGACAGCAATGTCGTGCCCCCGCCGAGCTAGCGCCTCGATCGTCTCCTGGGCGATACGACCTTCAACATTCAGACGGCCCGGCAAATAGGCATGCGGCCAGAATGAGTTGGGAAAGTTTGAAGAGGTGAAACGAGGCGCTTCAATGGCTGCTTGCGGATCCATGCCGAATGCCACGATATTGAGAAACATCTGCACCATGGCCTGACACTGCGCGTCTCCGCCAGGACAGCCAAATGGCATGAGCAGTTTACCGTTACGGAAGGCCATGGCCGGATTGGGTGTCAGACGGGGCCGTTTCCAGGCTTGTAGGCTTGACGGATGTTCCGGCTCCAGCCAACTCTGGGAGCCACGTCCTGACATCAGAAAACCAAGCCCCGGCACGATAGGCGTCCAGAACGAGGCGTCGCTGGGCGTCGCCGAGAAGCCATTGCCCCATTTGTCTACCACGCAGGTATAGCTTGTATCATAGGTGTGTTCACCGTGCGGTGATGATGCAGTTACGCTACCGGCCGATGTCGGTTTTGCCTGCAATGCCCAAGGGTTGCCGGGCGGTGGTAGTTTACCGAAGGCGCGCTTTGGATTGATTTGCTGGCGTCGGTCTTGGGTGTACGGTTTTGACAATAGCGTGTCAATGGGGACGTTAACAAAATCGGGATCGCCATAAAAGTGCTCGCGGTCCGAGAACGATAGGTTCAGCGCTTCTACCACCAGATGGATATAGTCAGGACTGTTGTGTCCGAGAGATTGCAGGTCTTCATTTTCAAGCATCTGCAAGGTCTGTGCGACGACCGGGCCCTGACACCACGGCCCGCACGTTAATACGGTAATATCCTGAAATGTTCCCTGTACCGGCGGTTCGATACGCACGGCGAAATCGCGTAAATCGTCTAGCGTCAGCAAGCCACCCTGCGCAGCGCTAAACTGTGCCATCTCCACGGCAATGTCGCCTTTATAGAAAAAGTCTCTGGCCGCATGGAGCGCTGCTTGACGTCCGGCATTGGCTTGCGCGCGTTCGGCCTCGATCAACCGTTTGAAGGTACGTGCCAGATCCGTCTGTACGAAACGCTCACCCACTTCTAAGACCCGGCCATTGGGCATAAAAAGCGCCTGTGTCGAGGGAAAGCGAAAGGGTACCGAGGGATTGTCAGGCGGTTGAGCTTGCAGGGCAATGCCATTTTGCGTGGGCTCAGACAGCGGGAAGCCATGTTCGGCCAATTCCAGGGCTGGCTGAACCACTTGCTCGAAGGTCATGCTGCCATAGGTCTCGAGAGCCGTTAGCCAGGCATCCGGCGCGGCGGGTACAATGCTACGGCTAATGCCAAGTGGAATATCGCCGTCCATGTGCTGCATGAAATAGTCAATGGACGCCGCTCGCGGCCAGCGGCCAAGTCCGCTGATCGTCACCACTTGCTCGGAAGCCGCATGATAAATCATGATCGGCGCGACACCCCCGAAATTGGTATTCTCCGGCATCACCACATTGATGGCAATGCCCGATGCCACGCCCGCGTCGATGGCATTGCCACCTGCTTCCAGAATACGGTAGCCTGCTGCTGCAGCCAGATAGTGTCCGGCGGATACCATATGGGTGACGCCCATAATCGGTGGCCGATAGGTGTTGATGCCTGTCGTCATGGTAGACTCCTTTACGCTAAGGTGTGCTCAGTACTTCAGAACAGTTGTCGGGAAGCTTGGCAAGTTTGTCTGCCAGACGTTGCGAGTCCGTCTTTTTGCGCCTTTCCTGCCTGCTTTGACGCAGCGTGGCGGCAGCTTCTTTGCTGAACCACCAGGCGAGTGTTTTACCACATTCCGCCCCTTTGGGCACAGCAGCTTGAGCGCGACACTGGGATTCTTCGGCAGGACATGTAAGTCTGACATGAAAGTGGTAATGATGGCCCCACCAGGGACGAATTTTTTTAAGCCATGCCGCGTTGCGGGTCACCTGACAGAGTTCGTTTTTGATGTATGGATTGACAAAAATGCGCTGCACGTTTGGATGTTCGGCGGCGAGTCTGAGCGTTGTAATTTGCCGTGCGCCAAAGCGTTGCCGATTGATGCCATTGCGTTTGCCATTGAGCATGGAGATGGCGCTTAGACGTTCTCGTTCCGGCTGGCTGAATTTGTCTGTGCCGGCCGGTGAATCGAGCCAAAACCAGATGTCGGCATCGAGGCCCACCTGGTGCGAGGCGTGGCCCTTGAGGGTTGGTCCACCACGCGGCTGGCCAATGTCTCCCACCAGCAGCACACCGAGCTTGTTGGCTTTGATTTGACGAGAAAATGACTTGATGAAAGCGCGCATTTTGGGATGCGCGTAGTAACGACGGCGTGACGTACGCATCAGGAAAAAATCATCTTGGTCGTCCAAGATGGACTGTGCGCCGTGCAGGCATCCACCTGTATAGCCACCGCGAATTTCTGCACGATGCTTTGAGGGCTGGCGCATTTGTGACCAGGGATTGATCACCGTAGATGCGGTTGGGGCTGCTCCTTCTGCGTTGGCAACAACGCTTAGCAAGGTGATGAAAAGCAGGTACATGAGACATCGCGTCTGCCGAGCCCATCCTGCCTGTTGGGCGATGGATCTAAGTATCCGGACATTCGTTTCCCCCCTCTCCCTGGCCAGGCAGAGGGCAGGGGTGAGGGTCGTTTTTCCAGCCCTTCTGTTGGTGTCACGTGGCATCATGGCTCGGGGGATTTTACCTGACTGTACGAGGCAAATATATTCAGGGGCGAACGCAGTCATAGACTTGCATCCGGCCATCTCGATCGAATGAAAAGACATTATAAGGCTTTGGCTTAGGTTCTTCCATACCTGATGGGCCGAGGCCATATTTGTATAATAGATTGTACGATGGAAAAATGGTTTGGTTGGTGCAAAGGCAGCTTTTCCACCTGCACGGTTTGTTGAAAACAAAGCTTCAAATGAGACTGCCTATAGACGGGGAGAAAAAAATGCGTTAATAATTTCTATCCGTAGAGATAGTCGTTGTCCGTCCACCAGCCAGCGTTATTATTTTTTGAATGCACGGATTATATAGTATAAGGACCCGCAACGATGAATGTTGTGTCTACCACGACTTTTCAGGCATCGGACGAGAGCTTGACAGACTTGGAAAACCGTGTCCGTAAGGATCTCGCGTTTCTTTGCTATCCGCCGGCGAACTGGGTGCCTACGACGCGACATCCGGGCGCCGACCAGGTGCATGATGTCGTGGTGATCGGTGCTGGTATGTGTGGACTTGTTGCCAGCTTTGCGTTGCTTGGGGCAGGGATCAGCAACCTCCGCCTATTCGACTGCAGTCTTCAAGGCCGGGAAGGACCGTGGCTTACTTATGCACGTATGGAGACGCTACGCTCTCCCAAGCATCTGCTTGGTCCGGCATACGGCATGGCGTCACTGACTTTTCGTGCCTGGTTTGAGGCCCAGTTTGGCGCTGCTGCTTGGGACGTGCTGGATAAGATCCCACGGCTGATGTGGATGGATTATCTGTGCTGGTACCGGTGTGTGTTGAATTTACCGGTTGAGAACGAGGTTGAGGTCAGCCATATCTTACCGATGGACGGCCTGTTGAAGCTGGAACTGAGCGGCGCTGGGGCTCGTGAGGCGTTCGTGCTCACCCGCAAGGTGGTGTTAGCAACCGGCCGTGATGGGACTGGCCATCCTAATATTCCTGCCTTTGTGGCCCATTTGCCGCGTCAGTACTGGGCGCATTCATCTGATGATATTGACTTTTCGGCGTTGCGTGGGAAGCGTGTGGTCGTCGTTGGGGTTGGCGCTTCGTCGGTGGACAATGCAGCGGAAGCGTTGGAAGCGGGTGCAGCGGAAGTTCGGCATCTGATTCGCCGCCAAGAAATGCCCCGCATCAATAAGTTTATGGGTATTGGTTCGTTTGGTTTTAGCGCTGGTTTCCCGGTGCTTAGTGATGCCTGGCGTTGGCGCTTTATGCACTACTCATGGCTCACACAGACCCCGGCGCCACGACTATCGACCTTGCGTGTCAGCCGCCATACCAATGCCTTTTTCCATTTTGACGCCGGTATCGAAAAGGTCACGCAGGCAGGCGACGAGATGGTGATTGAGACAGTGCGTGGGGTGCGTTTTCAGGCTGATTACATGATTCTTGGCACCGGCTTCACCGTTGCGCCGATGGCGCGCCCGGAGTTGGCCGAATATGCTGACAAGATGTTGCTCTGGCAGGACCGTTATACACCACCACCGGAGCTGGCGCACGCGGAACTCGGGCGATTTCCCTATCTTGCGCAAGATTTTGCCTTTCAGGAACGTCATCCTGGCGCGGCGCCCTGCCTCAACAACATTCATTGCTTCAATTTCGGCGCCACCGTCAGCCTCGGCAAACTTAGTGGTGACATTCCAGCCGTCAGTCGTGGTGCGAGCTGGTTGGCACGTGCGCTGGCAGCTCATTTTTACACACAAGACATTGAGCAACATTGGCAGAAGCTGCTCGACTACGACAAACCAGAGCTGCAGGGTGACGAGTGGGTGGCAACAGAAGTTTGATCGGTTGATACAATCGTCCTGATTGATATGTGATTAAGAAGGAAGCATCGGATGGCAATCGAAAATAGTACATTGCAAATGGCAGGGGTAAAGCCTGCTAGTAAATTAGCTGAGGTTATCGAGGGGCGTGCCGACATCCTGGCGTTGACCCAGGCAACCCATGATGCTGTTTTAAAGCCGCGCCTGGCGGGCGGTATCACCCATGCGGAGCGTGCCGCCTTGGCTTGTCGCATGGCGCGGCTAAATGGCGAACAGCATCTTGCGGCGCATTACGAAAAGTTGATATTGCCGGTTGGCGACGATGTGGTAAGTGGTCGGATTGCCGATCCGGCCTTCAATGGTGACGGCAACCAGCGGCTCACAGCGCTCATTCGGCATGTCGATCTGGTGACCCAGAGGCCCAAGGATGCCTCGCGCGATAACATCGATGCGCTCAGGCAGGCAGGAATCGCAGAAGCCGATATTGTGCGTCTGGCTGAATTGATCGCCTTTATCAACTACCAAATTCGGGTCGTTGCCGGATTACGCCTGTTGGGAGAGATTGCATGACTGACGCCATCCGACAATTTACCACCCAGGTTCCCTTTTGGCACCCTTATATAACGCCAATCGACCTTGAGAGTGCCAGTCCCGAGCAGCTAGAGGCGCTGAAGGTGACGCCGTCCAACACCAAGGTTTCAGAGTATGTCCTGGTGTTAGCGCACGACCCGGAATCACTACAGCAGCGTACGCCGCTTTTTAATGGCATTATGTACAATCATGGAGGGCTGTCACGGGCCGAACGTGAGCTGGGCGCGGTTGCCGCGTCGGTTGTTAATCGTTGTATTTATTGTGCTGCAGTTCATTCCAGCCGCTACAATCAACTGACCAAAGACGACAGCGTCATGCAGCGCATCTTCGCTGATGGTGAGAATGCAGCGCTTGACGATCCACGCCAGAGGGCGATTCTGAGCTTCGCGATGAAATTATCGCAATGCCCTTCGGAAGCCACCAAGCAAGACGTGGATGCACTGCTGGAAGCCGGACTATCTGAAGCGGAAATTCTTGATCTCATTTTATCGACAGCTCTGTTTGGTTGGGCGAATCGGTTGATGCACACGCTTGGCGAGCCCATCGCGCCTGCAGAGAGCGGTTGAGACACAAGTGCTGCGACAGGCCGTATCCGATTAGATTAGACGACCCACACTCATGAGGACACGATGGGCGAGCATAAACCGTCGATGCATCGGTCACAGTTGGCATTAACCACCTTTGGTCATTTTCTCAACGATTGTTACAGCGCTTTTTTGGCGCCTATTCTCCCGTTGTTGATTACCAAGCTTTCCCTCTCCTTAACGACAGCGAGTGGGCTGGCTGCGATACCCGCCCTTGCATCATCGGTTTTTCAGCCGTTGTACGGTATGGCTTCCGATCGTGTGCAGGGCCGGCTGTTCATGCTACTTGGCCCTGCCATGACGGTGATTTGTATGAGTTTCATTGGATGGGCGCCTGATGTCGCTGCCTTGGGCATACTCCTATTACTGGCGGGGATTGGCACCGCTGCGTTTCATCCGCAGGCAGTCGCTGCTGCCGGTGCGGCGAGCGGGGAACGAAAAGGCTTTGGTATTTCGCTGTTCGGCTTTGGCGGCAGTTTGGGCTTTGCCCTGGGTCCCCTGGTTATTATTGCCGCCGTTCACTGGTGGGGCCTCGAATTCAGTGGCCTGCTTGTCATTCCCGGACTGCTTGGCGTATGGTTTCTGGTCCGCTATCTACGCGTGCCGCAGCAGAAAATCGCTGGCGTCCAAATGCCTTCATTGAAAACCGCTTTTGCGGGCGTCTACGGCACCATGGGACTGCTCTTAAGTATTTCGGTGTTACGAGAATTCACGCGTTTGGCGGTGGTCACCTTTTTGCCGATCTATTTGACCATGCAAGGTCGATCTCTGATGGCAGGCGGCATTACCCTGACGCTGTTTTCTCTGGCTGGTGCAGTGGGTGGCATGGTTGGGGGATCACTTTCGGATGGATGGAATCGTAAGGGGGTAATTTCGCTGTCGGGGCTGCTCTGCGTGCCATTGTTGATGGGGGTTTTCCGTACCGATGGCATTGTTTCGTTGGCGTTGCTCGGGCTGGCCGCTGCCACACTTTCGGGTGCGCATTCGGTCGTTATCGCGCTAGCTCAGGAGCTGGTCCCGCACCGGGCCGGTACGGCCTCGAGCCTGGTGATGGGGCTCGGGTGGGGCGTTGCCGGCTTGCTGCTGATTGGATTTGGTTCGCTGGCTGAGGTTATCGGGATACCGCGTGCCTTGGATGTGGCCGCTGTCGTACCATTGGTGACGGTGGTTTTAGCCTTGATCTTGCCTGTCATCGTCCGTCAAGATGATAGCACAGCGTCAGCCAGTGGTGCGCTATCCGGTTCCCTTGCCCCATTTGGAGGAAGAGGGATAGGGCAAGGGGGTTTTAGGAATGGCGGCGGTTTAGCGGCTTTTGTCTGGTTGTACTAGGCAAACTGCGCCGCGAGTTCCGCATGGCGCTTTAATTTCGGCATGACTTCTTCCGCCGCTGCAGACGGCAGGCCGAAAACGACGCGTTCAACGCCGAGCTTGGCATATTCTTCCAGCAGTTCCGGCTTGGGGGGCGGCATGAAAATAGTGACCGGGATCGGCCCGCGGCCTGCCTCGGCCGCTAGGTCGTTGAGTTCTTGGATGCGGTCGGCAAAGTCATTACGGGCACGGCTGCCAATTGGCATCCAGCCATCGCCGTAACGCACCACCCGTTTGAAGGTATTGGCGCCGTCACCGCCAATTAGGACGGGTGGGTAGGGCTTTTGTACCGGCTTGGGCCACGACCAGATAGGCTCAAAGTTGACGAATTCGCCATGGTATTCGGCCTCATCTTGGGTCCAGATTGCCTGCATCGCCTCCATGCGCTCCCGCAGTACCTTCCAGCGGCGGCTAAAGTCCGTTCCATGATGTGCCATTTCCTCACGGTTCCAGACGCCGCCGATGCCAAACAGCACGCGGCCGTTGGAGAGCAGGTCAAGGCTTGCGACTGCCTTGGCCAGCGTGATGGGATCGCGTTCGATGACCAGGCAGATACCGGTTCCCAGCTTAATCTTTTCGGTAACGGAGGCAACGGCCGATAAGGCCACGAACGGATCCAGACAATGCCAATATTCCCTGGGCAGCTCCGCCCCACCGCCCCACGGGCTCTGGCGATTGGTAGGGATATGGGTGTGTTCCGGGAAGAATAGGGATTCAAAGCCGAGATCTTCGGCAGCACGCCCGAGATCCACCGGGTGCGTGGAATAGTCAGTGGGAAACATGACAACGCCGAATTTCATCCTGCAGTTCCTTCTTTTAAACTAAGCCGCGAGGCAACACCAGACTGCCAGTGCGCCTTACGCGCGGCATCATGTCGGTGTATAGGATATGCCGCAGATTACGAGGCTAAGACTTGCCTGTCAAGTTTCTCCCTGGTGATGTCAATGTATCGTCGCGGCGATGTGGCTGAGGCCGAATCCGCTGTGCCTGGCTGGACGATGCCGGTCGACGACTTGCTTGCCTAGCCTTCACAATGCCCACTGTATAGAAATCTTTATCGAGATCGCGGCATGTCGTGCCTTTGGCCACTCTCACGCGGCTGTAGCCAGCTCATTCTCCGGGATGGATCACGCCGCAGGAATGATGCGATAGACGCGGCCGTTGTTCGAGAGGATATAGAGCTCTCCCTGGTCATCCTTGCCAAAAGACACAACCTGACCAAGGTCTCCGACATGCCATTGCCGCTCGTCTGTGACGCCTCCGTCGGCGAAGCGAAAGCTGCGCAGGAAACCTTCACAGAAGTCGGAGTAAACGTAGTGACCTCGGATAGCCGGAATCGCTGCGCCGCGATAGACGTGGCCGCCGGTTACCGAGCAGCCGTTGGCGTGACTGTACTCGACAGCGGGAAGCAGCAAGCCGAAGTGGTCACAGGGGTCGGTGGCGAAGCAATGGGCGCCCTCCATGACGTTCCACCCGTAGTTTAACCCGCTAGCGGAATCGGAGACGACGTTCACCTCCTCCCAGCGATTCTGGCCCACGTCAGCGATATAGAGGGTCCCGGACTCGCGATCGAAGGCAAAGCGCCAGGGATTGCGGAGCCCGTAGGCCCAGATCTCGTCTCGGGCGTTGGGGTCGCCAATGAAGGGGTTGTCAGTGGGCGCGGCGTAGGGATCACCGCTATCGACATCGATGCGCAACAGCGCACCGAGAAGCGTATTGCGATTCTGCCCGTGTCCTTGCGGGTCGCCGCCGCTGCCGCCATCACCCATCCCGATGTAGAGCATCCCATCGGGTCCGAAAACGATCAGCCCGCCGTTGTGATTACCGAACGGCTGGTTGACCGTGAGGATCAGTTTGGCCGAGCCCGGATTGGCCAGGTTCGGATCCGTAGTGGCCGTGTAACGCTCAACTCGCGTATCGCCATTGTTATCGGTGTAGTTCACGTAGAAGAGACCGTTGGAGGCGTAGTCGGGGTGGAACGCGAGGCTCAAGAGTCCCCGCTCGCCACCGCTGCCGACGCGGCCCCGGATGTCGAGGAACGGGGTCACGAGAAGCCGTCCGTCCGCAATGATGCGAATTACCCCAGCCTGCTCGACCACGAAGAGGCGTCGGTCATCCTTTGGAGCGCTCAGGTGCACAGGGCTTTTGAGTCCACTGGCGATGACCTCAACCGCTAACTGCATGCCGCCACGGTTGTTGTCTGCCGTACTATCGCCAAGGTCAGTCGAGTTGGCGCAGCCCGCTGAAGCAAGTGCTCCGATGCAAAGCAGCATGAGCAATCTGGTTATCCTGCACCGCCTCGAACGATTTGGATGCACACCGCGTTTGCCCATCATCTTCTTAAGGTTACGGGCGCTCCAACACATCGTAAGATCTTTCTCGCCTATGTCGATTTTGTATCCCTAGAACGCTGTGGAGAAATAGAGGAAGATGATGTCAAAACAGGACGGAAAGTACGTAAAGGCCATGTCCACCCAGCGTCAGGATAGGTAGAGCGAAGGAAGCAACTGATACGGACTGCTGTCGTAGATGACCGTTTTTGTTAAAATCGGGTAGACCGGGTAGGGTGTCCACCATCAAGGCTATTTCCGGCTGTAAGGGGTCGTACAAAAGGCGCTCTTCGTTGTCGTCTTCCAGCGCTGCCGTTTTATGTGTCTTGTGGACCACATGGTATTCCCGGCCGTCGTCGGCTGTAAAGGCAAAAGTCAATTTGTAGACCGATTCGTCGTTAATCTCCGTGCCGGTCGCTTTTTTGTCGACTAACACGCCCGTGCTGAGCTTGCCGTGTTGTAAAAGGTGTTTGGTCTGCAGAATTTTACGCACTCTAACATAAGCAAAAACCAGTCCCGCTACGGGTCCAAGGCCAAATAAGAGGCCGAGCGGCCCGAACATCTTACGTTGCATGCCCTGTATACGAGAGAGATGGGGTTTACCGGCAGGGTATTCGATGGTTACCTTGTCTCCATCACGAGACCAACGGCCGGTGGCATAGGAGAAATCCTCGAAGGAGCGGCCATCGGATGTGGTGAAACGGTACGAGTTGACGAAGACCGTCTTGTCGTTGACCGACACGTTGGTCTCATACGAGTCGGTAATGGTGCCGGTGACGTGCTCGACGTTGCCCCAGTAGTAAACAAATGATAAATCAACGTTGAATATCATAATCCAGCCAAGAATCATGCCAATGCCTAACGCAAGCCAGCAGATTTGATTGGTTGTGCCGCTGAGAAATAGGCGCCACAGGGTGGAACGTGGAACGCGACGATTCATGGTAGACATCTGGTACCGTTTCTTTGTTGTGGAGGATATCGCCGTAAATGTTTTGCCTTTTATATAGTTTACCTCAAGTAGGTGAATGCGCCGAATTCATTTTGTGGTATATAATAGAGCCTCCATTTATTCGGACTCTATACCAGAAAGGAGTTCCCATGGCAGCTGAGGTTGGCCAACCCGCCCCTGATTTTACCCTCCCCTCAACGCATGACAGCGATATTACGTTGAGTGCGTATAAGGGACAGAAGAACGTTATTCTCTCATTTCACGTGTTTGATTTCACCGGTGGTTGAACTGAGCAGACGGTCTCGTTCCGGCGCCTTAACAGCCGGCTCGAGGAACTTGATACCCAGGTGCTGGGTATTAGCTGCGATCATGTTCCGGCACACAAGGCATGGGCGGCTG
>JAPULM010000524.1 GCA_027294925.1 bacterium | reverse complement strand
ATCATGGTAACTGTGTAATGCCGCTTCCATGTTAATCAGGCGATTTAACGTCGCGAGGGATTTCATGTTGGCGATTTGGCTAATGTCACCGAGGCGTTCAAAGGTGAGGTTCAGTTGCTCGAGCAATGCCGTCTGACCGATTGGTAATGCCGTCTGATCTTGAGTAAGTAGGATGGTGCGCTGAGCCAAACGGTTTTGCCACAGCATGGTGGCTAGCGCGATACTGCACGAGGCGGCAATGCCACGCGTCAAACTGAGTAGTCCTGTTCCCATACGGACCTGCGATTCGGGTAACGGACGTAATGAAGCCACTGACAGGGGCGCCATGGTAAAGGCACGCGCAAAGCCACGCGCCGCGAGTAGAAAGGTAATCATTCCAACACTGGTTAAGGCCGAGATCGTTGTGTACTGGAACAAACAGAGCGACACTGTGCCGAGCCCGAAAATAATCAGAATTTTTGGTTCGACATAATCCGACAAACGGCCGGTAACCACACTCAACACACCGATCACAATAGCGGATGGCATCATCATCCAGGCCGTCATCAGGGGGGTGAAACGCAGATGAATCTGGAGAAATAGAATCACCACGAAGTTCATCGCCATGAAGCTGAAGGTATTGATAAAGATGACCATGGACGACATGGCAAAGGAGAAATTTTTGTATAGGCGCAACTCTACAAACGGGTCTTGACATCGTAGTTCGGTTACCACAAAGGCGATTCCGGCCAACAGGGCAATGGTCAACAGACTGAGAATATATGGCGAATCCCAGCCCTCCACCCGACCTTGATTCATGGCCAGTAGAAAGGTGACCAGAAACGTCGCCAGTGCCGACATGCCGACAAGGTCCAGGCTACGAGCTTCCTGCTGGCGCGGATGGGGCAGGATCAAATAGGCCAGGAGGAGTCCGAGCAAACCCACCGGTACATTGATGTAAAACACGGCGCGCCAGCTGGCGTGTTCCAGCAAATACCCCCCTAACACAGGTCCAATCATCGGACCGAAAGAAAAGCCCAGTGAGGTCACCCCCATCGCCAGTCCGCGTTTTTCCTCCGGAAAGGTTTGATATAGAATCGTTTGGGTGAGTGGAAAGAGGGGTCCGGCGCCAATGGCCTGGATGAGACGAAAGGCGATTAAGGAGTAAACATCCCAAGCCATGCCGCAAAGAACCGAGCCGGCAACGAACAGTCCCAGAGTCGACAGGTATAAACGGCGATTGCCTAAGCGTGAGCCCAGCCAGCCGACCCCCGGCATCATCACTGCTTGCATAATCATGTAGCCGGTCTGCACCCACTGCATGAGGTCAAGATCAGCCCGCAAACTGGTCATGATATTGGGGAAGGCCAGATTGACGACGGTGACGCTCAAGCCAGCGGTGGTAAACCCCAACATCATGACAGCGGTGATCCACCAATGATAGACCGGGCTTTCTGCCCCAAATGCCTTGTGAGGCGCCGGTGATGGGGTTTGTGGTCGGGTCGGGGTCTCCCGTGCCATGTCTCTCCTTATAGCTAGGTGAACCCCAAACTTATCGGATGGCGTTAACGGTTCGTCATCCAAAGCTGTGAGCGGGCGAAGTATAGCCTAAGGCCGGTGGCGGCGATACCGGGCTTGGGCATCGATTGGACTCTGTTGTTGTAGGGCGGTTGATTTGCACCGCCCAAAGCGTACTCGAAGGGATGGCAGACTGCAAGCCGTAGGTGGGTTGCTGGCCAAGGCGCCAGACACCCACTGTCGTGTTGCTCTTGTAGAGCGATGTTTATGGTGACGGGCCGGAGCAGTTTGCGGGCTTGGCGGATGACGTTCGATTTTTAGATGCGTCGCCCGTACAGGAATGCTAAAATGGCCGTAGACGTTTAAACAAAAGGTGAAGCCAGCATGAATCTGACGACAACGACAATCCCTGACGACTGCCCGATTCCCGTACTTGATGTTGCTCCGTTTCTCAACCAGGAGGCAGGTGGGCTCGAAAGCCTCGCTGTTGCCTTATGCGATGCGCTTGAGCAGGTTGGCTTCTACTTCATTCAGGGGCACGATGTTCCCCAGCATCCGGTTGATCGGGTGTTTGCCGAGTGCGCCCGTTTTCACGCCCAGCCCATAGCGGCCAAGATGGATTTACGTGCCAATGCGCATAATGTGGGCTATATGCCGGTGACATAATGTGGGCTATATGCCGGTGAATGGCTATGTGTCGCGTAGCTCCCGGGTGGAGACGGCAACCCGTACAAATCTGGTGGAAGCATTTTTCGTTAAACGGTTGTTAAGAATCCTCCAGTGAGGGTAGTCGGTAGCGGTCCGCCGGGTCGTCCCATCCTTTGAAGTTTGGCTTGCGCTTCTCAGCAAATGCACGACGCGACTCCATCAGGTCGTCTTTCGCCCCATGCTCGTGTAAGGCTGCCGCAAGGCGTTTCAGTTCAGGGCTGACTTGCGGTTGCATGTGCCGCATCATGTGAACCGTATTGACGCGTGATGCCGGCGGTAAGGTTAGGATATGTTCGGCCATTTCGAAGGCAGTGGGTAGCAGTTGCTCCGCTTCGACCAGACGATTGAGATAGCCGACCTGGTAGAGGCGTTCTGCTGTAAAGCGGAAACCCAGTGCCATCTCGGTGGCAATGGGGTGCGGAAGTCCCGCCAGGAAGCCGTGGTTGTAGCCGCCGAGCAGCCAACGTTTGGCTTCCGACACCTCAAAGATGGCGCCTTGCACAGCCACGCGTAGATCGGTGCGTTCAACCAGCATAAAGCCACCGCCCATGGCATAGCCATTAATCGCAGCGATTACCGGCTTTTGCAGCGTCCCGTCCATGAAGGGATCAGCAATGGGTCGCGCCCCACTACCGGCCGTACCACGTTGTACAGACTCTTTCATGTCTTCGCCGGCACAAAAGGCGCGGCCGGTGCCGGTGAACACCGCCACTTCAAGCTCGTCACGATCGCGAAATTCACACCACGCTTGCGCCATGCCTGCTCGAAGTTCTTGCCCTAGGGCGTTGAGACGATCCGGCCGGTTCAGACGGACCACCATGATTTGCCCTTGGCACTCTGTTTCAACAACTGCCATTTACTCACCTCATTGATCCTAAAGATATCGTCAAGCTGGTACGGTGTACCGTAATTACCCTGTAACTAATTGAACCACATGAGTAGGATAAACACCCACACGGGTTGAGTCAACCCGTAATGAGCAAGGAAGAGAGGTTCGTTCAATGGTTTCCGTCAACAAGACAAAGGTATGCATGCAAAATAACGCCTTTGCATCATTTGCCAAGTCTGTTTGTCCGGCTATGGTCTAAGGTGTAAAAAACGCCGTTTTGTATCACCGACGGGTTGAATTTTGTAACAGACGAGTGGGCAGGCTGTTCTCTGGTCTAATCAAGAAAAGCGGCGAACGGCGGCACTAAATGGCTATAATTCAGCCAGGAAAACACCTCAAGTCGGTACCTTTAGAGAAACCCATGTCATCGTAAGGAGCAACCGTGCAGTGTCCCAAATGTCAAGGCGACGCGTCGGATTTTAACACCGCTGAAGGGATTGTTGTCAACTTTTGCAGTGGCTGTAAAGGGTTGTGGTTTGATCAAGGGGAGTTGGCATTATATAACGAAACCGAAAGTGACGTACCTGATCTTATCACGCAGCTGCCCCAGGCCCATCAGACGCAGTATAACTGCCCACGATGCCAGAATGAACAATTAACCGAGCTGCCTTATATGGCAGGTGAAGAGGTCTTGATCGACTGGTGTCCCGCATGTCATGGCGCCTGGCTTGATCAGCAAGAATTAGGCAAGATCGAGGCGCTCGCCACTCGCTATGAGAATCATACTGCACGTTTGCGGCGGGGGATTACACAGCTTGAGCAGGCGGGGTACAAGATCATGAGTGTCAAAATTACCACGACAAAATAGCCTCCGTACTGCGTACCGCTATGCAGCGCCCGCCCCAATCAAGGCCTATTTATCACTCAGCATGGCAAGTGCGCCCCGCAAGGCGAGATAGTAGCCGAAGACGCCAAAACCGGTAATCACCCCGCGGCAAACGCGCGACACTTCAGATACCCCGCCGCGTCTGGCGGGGTTAGAGATGTGAACTTCAATGGTTGGGAAACTCACCTGAGCAATGGAGGCGACAAGAGCCGGGTGCCCCGTTGTATAGCCGGCAGGATTGATCAACGCCGCGTCAACCCTGTTGTCATGCGCCTGGTATAATTTGTTGATCACCTCGCCTTCGATATTGGAGTGGAAAATGTCGATCTCGATACCCAGTTCGTCAGCGTACCGATTGATCTGTTCATCATACTCCGGCAGCGTCATGCTGCCAAAAACATCAGTTTGGACTTTACCACGCATGTTCATGCCGAGGCCGTGGACGATCAGAATCTTAGCCATGTCGGGTCCCTTAATTGGTGTAAACGGTTGACTTGGTTGCGGCGCCGGATAAGAAACGAGACTTCCTGGTCGGATGGTACAATGTTTGCCGCATTCATGCTCCGCTATCATGTGCTAACACGGGCGTGATGTCCATAACGTAAGAGGTTGAGGCCGAGCCTATCCGCTTACTTGATCATCCACTGGGTATAACGATTGGCATGGGGTGGTGACGCTTCGGCTCAGGAGCGCCAGGCCAGGGTTTGTAACATCCGTAGCGACGTCCCCTGTTTGATGGCAAACTGCCTGTCGACACGCGGGTTATCATCACGACGGCCTCGGACCACGCCGGCGCCTTCCAGGCGCCGGAGGGTGGTATGCATGGTGGCC
>JAPULM010000523.1 GCA_027294925.1 bacterium | reverse complement strand
CCGGTGTTGCCATTTGGCAAGCGTCTCAAGTTGACATTCGAAGCCAAGAACATCACCGATAACCAGGTCGAGGATTTTCGCGGCTTTCCACTTCCTGGGCGATCATTTTTTAGCACGGTTGAGGGACGGTTTTAAAGGCCTAGTCGCGCTTGAGACTAGGTTTAATTGGAGAGTGCGGGTAAAGCATACAGAAGGGAGGGAATAGATGCGTGTACATATGGCAATCCGAGGTGTGATGACCCTGGTGATTATGGTAGGCGTGTTGGTCCTGTTCGGCTGCGAAAGCAGTGATAATGGCGGCGGAGACGGATTTGGAACCGCTGCCTCTGCGGCTCTCGAGAATCAGGTTTTTGCTTTTGCAGATGGTGCGGCCTTTGGGCTACCAGGCCAATCCGTCACACTCACCATCAGGGATTTTGACAATGATGGTGATGGGAATCCTAACACGGCACCTTTCGTGCTCAAAGCGGCTGCTGATACAGCAAGCGGAACGATCACCATTGGCTCTTGCAACCTTTTGATTCAGGTAAGCACGTTTGATCCGGTCGCTTTCCCTAAGCTGCAACCGCAGCAGACGGTTGTACTCGACCCCTGTGAAGCCCATGCAGACGATGGCCGGCTGCGGGTTGAGAATGCGGCCACCGATGAAACGTCGACATCGGGCGTACCTACACTGCCGGATGATCTCGATGGCTTGCCGGAACTCACCCATATGCTGGTACATAATGGCATGCTGTACGTTGTCTTACAGCATCTTGATTTCACCACCGGGTTTCCCCCGGTAAGCGTAGCACCGGGAGAGGTTGCGGTCATTGACCCGGCAACGGATACTGTTGTGACTGTGATCCAGTTAAATGGCAGGAATCCGTTTTCGGCACTGCAGTTCAGCCCTTCCCTTAACCGCATCCTGGTCAGTACGGTAGGAGATTTTGGGGTCAATGATGGAGGCATTGAAGCGATCAATCCGGAGACGAATATGGTTGATCCTGGATTTATTATTGATGAGGTGACCATTGGTGGGGATATTACCCATTTTCAGATCGTCTCTACCGGGGAAGGATTGAAAGGATTTGCCATTGTTGCCGGTTCGGATTTTACCAATTCTATGGTGAGTTTCGATCCCGTGGTGGGCGAAGTGCTGAAAACCCTTGTCGGACCTCTAAACGCTTTTTTGTCCCATTTTGCCATTAATAACCGAGGTGAGTTGTATCTTGCGGTGACCGATATAACCGTGTCGCCGCCAGAGGTACGGATTTTTGATACCAACACGGATGAAGAGTTGCCGACCGTAAATGTCGGTGCCTTACCCTCGTCTTTTGTCTTGTTTATTGAAGACGGCGATGGGAATGGTATACCTCCAACGACGGATGTCGCGTTTATCATTGCGACCGATTTTGAAACCGGATCGTATTCCGTGGTCGATCTGGCGGCGCAGGATACCTTCAACGACCTTGGAGGACTTGGAAGTATCCATAGTGATGCAACTGCCCGCTTCTTCGGTGGGAAGATTTATGTTGTCAATCGATTTGGTGTTGATAGCATTCAAATTGTCGATCCGCAATTGGGGTATATGACCCCTCAAGGAGCTGAGGTATCAGTGGGGAATGGCTTGAACCCACAGGACATCGCCTTTGTCGATGCCAACAAAGCCTATGTGAGTCGCCTGGATTCTTCGGCACTTCTGGTTATCAATCCGATGACTTTAGACATTGTAGGAGAAGTCGATTTAATTGCTCTGACGAAATGAGGGGCATTCAGATGTCGACCTTGTTGGAATCTACTATAGCCCATATAGAGTCACTCGATTCCTGTTTAGCTGAGCAGGCACAGTACCATCTGGACCGTTTAACCAAGCCGCGCGGGAGCTTGGGACGACTGGAGGAGCTGGCGAAGCGCTATGTGGCCATGACAGGGCAGCTCCTGCCAAGGCTTGATCGAAAGGCGGTGATTGTCTTTGCCGCCGATCACGGTGTGGTGGCAGAGGGGGTGAGCGCTTACCCGCAGGCAGTCACCGAGCAGATGGTCCACAACATCCTCCAGGGTGGCGCGGCGATCAATGCCCTGTCTCGTCAGGCGGACGCCGAGGTGCGAGTGGTGGATATCGGGGTGGCGGCCGAGCTGCCGGCACTTCCCGGTCTGATCGCCCGCAAAGTACGATCCGCAACGGCTAATATGACACGCCAACCGGCTATGCGTCGACAGGAAGCGCAGCAGTGTCTCGAGATCGGTATCGAGATGGCCGAGCAGTGCTACAGCAATGGCGTCTCATTGGTGGCGACAGGTGATATGGGGATCGGCAGCACCACTGCCAGCAGTGCGCTGGTCGCGCTGTTTACCGGGGCATCGGTTGAACAGGTGACCGGCTATGGTACGGGCATTAACGATGATACCCGGCGGCATAAAGTGGCGATTATCAAACGAGCGTTGCAGGTCAATACGCCCCGAGCTGATGATCCCCTTGGCGCTCTGGCTGCTGTTGGCGGATTGGAAATTGGCGGCATTGCCGGGCTGATTTTAGGATGCGCCAGCCGTCGTCTGCCAGTGCTCATTGATGGTCTCATTGCCACCGCCGGCGCCTTGCTGGCAGCAGCGTTGCAACCGTATGTGAAAGATTACATGATTGCGGCCCACACATCGGTTGAGGTTGGTCAGCAGATCGCCTGGCGCTTTCTCGGACAAACACCGTTACTCGATTTACACATGCGTCTTGGTGAGGGAACTGGTGCCGTGCTGGCTATGCATCTGGTTGAAGCAGCGGTCCGGGTGTACAACGAGATGGCGACCTTTGATGAAGCCGGCGTTTCTCACCGTGAGGCTTCTTCATAGCTACCTCGTTCCCCCTTTGCAAAAGGGGCATTTTATTTCTGCGGTGGTGCAATTACAATGGATGGGGATAGATTTAAATCTGTCCTCTGCCAAAATTATTTACCTAGGAGGGGTAGATGCCTAAACTTAGAAAGAGCGTACAGCAGATGATCGAAGAGGCGAGACAGGAGATCGACAACCATACAACAGCAGAAGCCAAGCGACGCGTTGAGGAGGAAAATGCGCTGCTGGTTGATGTGCGGGATATCCGGGAATTACAGCGCGACGGCGTCATCCCGGGGGCCTTGCATGCACCACGTGGTATGTTGGAATTTTGGATTGATCCGGAATCGCCCTATTATCGAGAGGTGTTCGGCGAGGATCGTGAGTTTATCTTGTTTTGAGCCAGCGGCGGGCGGACAAGTTTGTCCGCAAAAACCCTGCAAGATATGGGTTTACCGAAGGTTTCCCACATTGTCACTGGCTTCCACGGCTGGCAAGAGGATGAATTGCCGGTCGAAGCATACAAACCTAGGCAAAAGTAGCAAACAGATAGTGGATGGGGAACAGGTTGCTTTAGACCCACTGTACAGGACAAAAAACTTAAGTTATTAATTTTAGGTACCCTATAGGACAGAATCACATCTGTCGGCACCATCGAAACGCTGGCCGATTTGCTTGCACAACTCGGTAGTATCTCACCTGAGCGGGTGCGGTTTCGCCCTCTGCCGGGTACCGCGATTGGACAAGATGTGCTCGATGTGCAGGCTCGCGAGGGCCTTCACCGGTGAGGGTTCGCCGGTGGCGCTGCAAATCGTTGGGGCCTGGCTTAATGGACGACAACCCGAGAGTTGAG
>JAPULM010000522.1 GCA_027294925.1 bacterium | reverse complement strand
TCTCAGCTCTGGTTCCCCCGCCGCGTGTGCACCAGGTGCGCTATGGCGGCTGTTTGGCGCCAAACAGTATGCTGCGCCAGGCGATCATTCCCACTGCGCGTCAGCAGGGCGTAAGCGAGCCTAAGTCCGCTCGCACCGCGTCTGGCTAGGGCTGGGCCAAACTGCTACAGCGCGTGTTTGGCACCGATATGGCAACCTGCCCTGTGTGTCAGCAGGGGACGCTGCGAATCATTGCCGCCATTACCTAGGCACAGGTCATCGGCAAGATTCTGCGTCATCTCAAACTCTCCGCCGACCCCCCGCCGATGGCGCCGGCGCGTGTCTGCCAAGGTACCTTGGCATGGGTCTCTAGCTGACCAAGCGAGCCGCTAAGCGCTTGCTTGGGTGGGGGGGATATGCCGAGGTTCGCCCTGTCTCAGCGCTTGCGGTCTCAAGGCATGACCAGCACAGGTGAGATGCGCCGGTGGGGGAAGAGGGGGCGGTTCGTGACCTCCAGAAGGGTCGCTCACGGCGCTGTTCCGGGTGAGGACTACGGGTGGACGCCGTGGAAAACATGCTTTAAAATCCTTATCCGTTTTTTATGACATCTATCGTCCTCCTGGTGTTGGCAGCGTTGGGGGTTGCTCAGACGCCAGCACCCGGCTTGTCTTTTTCGCATCTCACGTTGAAGATTGCGATCCCAAAACCCGCGTTTGTGGAGGTCGAGCCCATCCCCCTCACCCTGACGCTGACCAATACCACGGCGTACCCGATTCAGGGGCATGTGGGCATCGGGTTTCAATCGTCTTATATCCAGATGTTCGTCGCTCACCCGGATGGGACTGTGCAAGAAATTCACAGTCTGTCTGACGTCGGTCGGGGCCTTGCTGTGGACGGGGCGACGATTGCCCCGGGCGCGCAATACCGTGAGCGAGAACGGTTGATATTCGAACTGGATAAGGTCTTCCCAAAGCCAGGGGACTATCACCTTCAGGCCGTCTTGAATAGCTTGGACGATGAGGAGACCGTTGGATCGAATTGGTTGCCCATCCGGATTCGCCAAGCGACCGGCATCGATCGGCAGGCCTTGGAATACATGAAAAGCGTGGGTAATCCGTCATACTTTCTGAGTGATGGTGAATCGAGCAATCAAGCCGCCAAGGAGGCTTTTGAGCCCTTTGTCGTGTATTATAAAACGAGTGCCTATGGTGACTACGCGACGTTCGATCTAGGCCACTTTTATTTGGTCTACGAACAGTACGAGATGGCGGTGAAACAGCTCAGGCAGGTGGCGACAAAGGATAACTTTGCGTTTGCGGACGAGGCGTTGTACTACCTGATCCAATCACATGCCAAATTGGGCGAGAAGGCCAAGGCAACACCCTATCTTGATCATCTCAAGTCCCGCCATACAAAAAGTCAATATGTGAGCAGGGCAACGAGGGTGCTTGAGCGTTTGAAGTAAATGGGTATTACCATCGGCTAGGAACTTGTCCAAAATCACCGTTTTAAAAGTTGGGGCTGTCGATCAGCACCAGTTTGATTGAGCGTCTTAACCTTACCCTGCGTCATGCCTTGGCGCCTCTGGTGAGAAAAAGCCAGTGTTTCTGTAAGGATCGTACCCACATGAGTTTGCGTCTGCCTCTGCCTGATCAAGCGGCATCTGACTCGGGCTTGATTCAGCCCAAGTGGCAGCATCGAACCCCTGGCATGGCCGCCGGACTAACGGATCATGTGTGGACATTTCGAGAACTTCTGACCGCTAAATTTGAGCCGATTTATAATCAAAGTGGTAGCGGATGAGTACCCAGGCGTATTGATCAGGTTTATGGCGCATAACCATCAATGATTGCCTGTCGTCGAAAACAATCGACAGCGTGGTCATTAACCATACCGGTGGCCTGCATATGAGCGTAGCAGATGGTGGGACCGACAAACTTAAAACCGCGCTGACGGAGATCTTTGCTTAGCGTATCGGATTCGGGACTGGTTGCCGGATAATCTTGTAGGGTTCGGAAGGTATGGACAATCGGTTCGCCATCAACAAACCGCCAGATGTAGGCGTCGAAGCTGCCGAATTCGTCCTCGACCTGCAAAAACCGTTGGGCATTGTTAATAGCGGCCAGAATTTTCTGCCGGTTGCGAATGATGCCAGGGTCGCCTAGAAGGGTTTCGACTTTTGGTGCGTCATAGCATGCCACTTGTGCAGGGTCGAAATCGTCAAAAGCAAGGCGGTAATGCTCTCGTTTGCGGAGAACCGTGTACCAACTCAAGCCGGCCTGCGCAGCCTCTAGCGTGAGAAATTCAAACAAGACGCGGTCGTCGTGGACGGGCACACCCCATTCATGATCATGATAGCTGATGTAATCCGCTTTGCTCAGGTCGACCCATGGACAGCGGCTGGGCATTTGCTGGTTCGCCATGATTATTCCCCGTTCATACTAAGTCTTAGCCTGTAGAAGCCGATATAATTCCTCTTCGTCAATAAGAGAGACACCCAGGCGTTGTGCTTTGTCGTGCTTGTTACCGGGATCCGCACCCGCCACTACGTAATCGGTCTTACGCGAAACGCTGGATGTTACCCGCCCGCCAGCGGCAGTAATACGGCCGCGCGCTTCATCTCGAGTCATGTTCGGCAGGGCGCCGGTCAGGACGAACACCTTACCGGCTAACATCGAGTGGGCAGCGGGCCCGGCGCCAGGGGGTGATGGTTCGTCCATGCATACCCCCGCTTCCCGTAAGCGCTCGATGGTGCGATGATTTTCCTCATGGGCGAAAAACTGGTAGACGCTTTCCGCAATAACCGGCCCGATATCGTTGATTGCCGCTAGTTCGTCAGCGGACGCTTGTGCCAGGGCGTCGATGCTACCGTATTGTGCCGCCAAAATAGCCGCTACACGTTCGCCGGCATGACGGATACCAAGCCCAAATAGCAAGCGGGTCAGGCCACCTTGGCGGCTATCGTCAATAGCCTGGACGAGGTTGCTGGCTGATTTCTCCGCTAAGCGATCGAGCTTCGCCAAGGTCGGCACGTCGAGTGTGTAGAGATCGGCAAAATCCCGTACCAGCTGCCAATTTACCAGTTGTTCTACCACGACAGCGCCTAAG
>JAPULM010000521.1 GCA_027294925.1 bacterium | reverse complement strand
GCGACTGGGTGGTGTATGATATCCTGGGAGAGGCGCTACGCTGTGAGCAAGCCTTCGTCCCAACCTTGACCGTCAAACGGGGTAACCTGTTCACCCCCGATTGGGGGCCACGTCCCTGGGGTTGGGAGCCCGACACCTGGGCCGAGATGACCGGCAATGCAGTCAGCTTCATCGATTGTTGCTAAGTCGATATTTGGGAACCCAGACGGAGAGAGGACACGATGCAAACGGTAGAGCGAATTGTAGAAGTTTTGGAAGAGGCGGGAATCGACCATTTATTTGGCATCCCGGGTGGCGATACCGGCCGGATCTATAAAGCCTTGTACCATAAACAGGACAAGATCAAAGTCGTCGTTGCGCGTGATGAACAAACGGCAGCGTGTATGGCGGACATGTACGGCCGTCTTACCGGTAAACCAGGCGTGTTCATGGCGCAGGGCTGCTATGCGGCATCGACCGGATTGTTTGGCGTTATCGAGGCGGGACTAGGGAGTTCGCCGATGGTGGTGATCACTGACATCACCACCTATGGGGTGCCGTCAGGGCACGGATCGCTGCAATGTGGCGGTGGCGAGTATGGCAATTTCGATATTGCGGCTATTTTCAAAGCCACTTGTAAATTTACCGCCGTGGCGCACAGTCCCGGTGAGGGTGTGCAGGCGGTGCAACGCGCCATCAAACATGCCGTCACCGGTCGACCGGGCCCGACTGCTGCGATTTTGGCCATTGATGCGTTGCGCGGTGAAATTAGCGAGGAAACATTCCCTCGCATTTATGATACGCGCGGCTATATGCAGAATGCGGTGAGCGTGCCGCATCCCAGTGATACCGAACGAGCGGCGGAGATGCTGTTGAGCGCTAAACGGCCGGTAATTGTGGCCGGCAATGGCGTGCATGCGTCGAAAGCTTATGCCGAACTGCAAGCGCTCGCCGAAGCCGTGGGGGCTCCGGTGGCGACCAGTACGCTGGGTAAGAGCGTGTTTCCGGAAATTCACCCGCTCGCCTTGGGCGTGATGGGCATTTTTGGCTCACCGGTGGCCAACAAGGTGGTGAGTGAGGCCGACCTGATCATGATTGTCGGTTGCCGTCTGAAAGGACCCGACACCATTACCGAAAGCCCGAATCTGATTGATCCGTCACGCCAGACCTTGATCCAGCTTGATATCGAGCCGCGTAACGCTGGCTGGGTGTTTCCGATTAATCTTGGGCTGATCGGCGATGCTAGCGCCGCTCTTACCCAACTCAATGAGGCATTGGCCGATGAGGCGAAAAAACGGCCGCCGTATGAACAGCAATCCCGCTTTGCCGACCTGCAACGTGACAAGCAAGAGCTGCTGTATTTCGCCGACGACTATAGCGCCTCCAACGCCGTACCCATTCTCCCACAGCGTCTAGCCAAAGAACTTTCGGACAGCCTGGCGCCGGATGCCATTGTCTGTGCCGATGCGGGCAATAACCGCGTGTGGATGTTGCGTTACTTCCAAACCAAACAAGCCGGGACGTATTTTGGCACCTATGGTATTGCCGGTATGAGCTGGTCGCTACCGGCGGCTCTAACCGCCAAATTACTCTATCCGGATCGCCAGTGTGTGTCGGTCAGCAGTGATGGATTCGCCATGCAAAATCACGTCCTGAGCACGGCGTTGCAATATGATGCGCCGGTAACCTATGTGGTGCTAAACGATGCCCAATTGGGCATGGTGCGTCAGGGGCAGGGTGATCAGCCGATTGCCTCTGAATTTACCCGTACCGATTGGGCCGCGGTGGCGCGGGGATACGGCTGCGTTGGTCTGCAAGTCAAAAATCCGGATGAGGTGAAGCCGGCGGTGCTCGAAGCGTTGAGTGGCCGGAAACCAGCCGTGGTGGACGTCACCATCGATCCCAAAGAGCCGATGCAGGAGCGTCTGCGCTCATCGCTTGGCGTGTATGGCAGTTATTAAACGCCCCGTTACATGCGGGCAGAAGTCCTATCTTTTCGATGCACACTGACATCGCAGCGCATATAATCAGATATTCTACCTAGGGTTTTAGTCCGTCACAGGAGGCTATGCCGACCGAGCGATACGGTCAAGGATGGTAGGCAGGGTTCTCAAGTACCGGAAGGAGAAGCGTGCGAAAGCTGATCGTCTATCTATTCATCATGTGGATGTGTTACGGGCTAACAGCTTGCCAAAAGAGTCCAATGTTTCGGGGGCGTTCACAAGAAGAGGCGTTCTTGCAACAATATGTCGGTCAAACCTACTATACCGCAATCGTGCTTCGACCATTTGAAATCGGGGACGATTATCTCATTGATCTTACTGGCGATATCTCAGAGGCCGTGTTCGAACTGCCACGAGCGACCGCTCAGGTGGCTCTGGGAACACCCATCACGATTACCGGCATCGAAGCGTTACACGTATTAGCGCACATTGAAGGGTACGCACAGCAATTTCGGATTTTAGTGCAGACCAAAGACGGCAGCCCCGATGACTTAGCGCAAGAGTTAAAACTCGTGCTGTCGAGAACGCCACCATTGCAACATGTACGCCCGCAGATGCAGCCATTTATCGCAGATCGGGAAATCACTCAAGGCATGTCGCGAAAGGAAGTCTATATGAGCTGGGGACGACCGGATAAGGTGAATAGCTCACCCGGGTCATCCGGTTATCTTGAGGAATGGATCTACTTTAACCGGCCCCTGCACTTATATTTAAAAGACGGCTTCGTCACCAATTGGCAAGTGTATTAAACCGTTAATCACTCAGGTAAAGCGTGCTTCTACGCTACAACAGTGTTTGCACTGACGCCTGGGCAAATTTCAGCAAAATGTTGGGGAAAAGACCGAGCAGCAGGGTTGCGACGCCCATGATCGCTAAACCAACCGTTAGGGGCCGCGCCGGCGAAAGCACAGCCTCGCCAACAGGCTGTTCCATAAACATGGTTTTAATCACCATGAAGTAATAATAGGCGGCAATTGCACTGGTGGCCACGCCGATAATCGCCAAAATGATGAAACCCGACTCAATTGCAGCGCGAAACACGATCAATTTCCCGACGAAGCCCGCCGTCGGTGGGATACCTGCCAGTGACAAGAAAAACACCGTATAAAGCAAGGCCGCTAATGGGTGGGAGCGCGCCAGGCCGGTAAAATCAGAAATATGGTCACCACGGAATCCGCGATGCGTCAGCAAAATAATCATGCTGAAGGCACCGAGTGTGGTGAACATATAGACGAACATGTAGAATAGCATACTCGACAAACCGAGGTCTTTGGCTTGCGTTGCCGCCACCACACCAATCAAGGCGTAACCGGCATGCGAAATACTGGAATAGGCGAGCATCCGCTTCAAGCTGGTTTGGGCAAGCGCCACCACGTTGCCAAGAATCATACTCATCGCAGCCAGCACCCACCATAACACCTCCCACTGCTCGGCAGCGGGAAAAAACGCCACCAGAAAGACGCGTGCTAGGCCGGCAAACGCAGCGGCTTTTACGGCTGACGACATAAACGCCGTGATCGATGTCGGCGCACCTTCATAAGCGTCCGGCACCCACATATGAAACGGCACTGCCGCGACTTTGAAGCCAAACCCCGCCACTAGCAAGATCATCGCCAACGCCAACGCCGGATTGTCCAGAGACAATCCACCCAAGCCCTGTGCAACAGCCGCTAAATTAGTGCTGCCGGTAAGGCCGTAAATCAGCGCCAAGCCATACAGCATAATACCTGAAGTAAAGGCACCCATCAGGAAGTATTTAACCGCGGCTTCTATCGACGTGACATCATGGCGAATAAATCCTGCCAACACATAGGTCGATATCGACATCAGCTCCAGGCCTAAATAGATGGTAATCAGGTCACCACCGCCGGCCATGAACATCATGCCCAGAGTGGCAAATAACAGCAGGGCATAGTATTCACCGTAATGGGCATTTTCATCATCCAGGTAGCGTAACGACACCAAGATGGTCAAAATCGCCGCAATCAGAAACAGCACCTTGAAGAAATTGGCGTATCCGTCGGCCACAAACATGCCGGCAAAGATAGCACCAGCCGACGGCGGCATCAGCAGCATCATCAGCAAGGTCAGCACGATGGCGCCAATCGCCCCCCAGCCCAGCCATTGCTTATACTGACGCCGGGTTACAACGTCCGCTACCAGCAGCGCACAGGCTGTCACGGTGATCATCATTTCCGGCAGTAGGGCCAGGAGGTCTGAGATGGGAGGCGCGGGTATCAGCATCGTTAACGGCCCTCCGCCCGCGCCGCCTGTTGCGCAATGCCTGACGCCGCAAGGCGCTGCGCCTTCTCCGTCTCATCAAGATAAGCCTGCTGGCGCGCTTGCATGTGTGACACGTAATGATTCACCGTGGATTCGGTGAGATTCAGAAACGGGCGTGGGTACAGTCCAATCCAGAACATCAGGATAATCAGCGGCATCATGTAGGCCACTTCCATAACATTCATATCCTTCATATTCTGATTTTCCGGTGTGGTGGGCTCGCCGAACATGGTGCGCTGGTAGAGCCAGAGCATATACGCCGCGCCCAATACAATACCGGTGACGGCAAAGGCGGCAAACGTAATGTTGGCTTTAAACAGGCCGACCAGGATGAGAAATTCACCTACAAACCCGTTCAGGCCTGGCAGGCCAATCGACGAAAACATGGTAATGGCAAAAAACACCGCAAACACCGGGATGGTGGTCGAGAGACCGCTAAAGGCGGCAATTTCACGCGTATGACGCCGCACATAAATAATCCCGACCAACAGAAACAAAGCACCCGTTGAAATGCCGTGGTTAACCATCTGGATGATGCCACCGGTTACGCCTTGCCTGTTCAGCGCAAAAATCCCCAACATCAAAAAACCCATATGGCTCACGCTGGAGTAGGCAATCAGGCGTTTCATATCCGTTTGAGCCATGGCCACCAGGGCGCCGTAGATGACACCAATCAAGGCCAGAATACCAATAAACGTCACCATGTTAAGACTACCAACCGGCAACATCGGCAAGCTAAAGCGAATAAAGCCATAGGTGCCCATTTTCAACAACACGCCAGCCAGCACCACACTACCGGCAGTCGGCGCGTCGGTGTGGGCGTCCGGTAACCAGGTATGAAACGGAAACATTGGCACTTTGATGGCAAAACCAAGGAAAAGTGCCAGGAAAATCCAGTCTTGTGCCGACAGTCCGGCAAAAATCGGTTCAGTGGGTGCCCGTAGGGTTTGCAGCAAGGTCAACACATTAAAGGTCAGTTCGCCGCTGCCATAGTCCGGATCCCCGTTGAGGAAATAAATGGCCAGAATGCCGAGCAGCATAAACACCGAGCCAAACAGGGTATAGAGGAAAAACTTAATGGCCGAATACAGCCGTCGGCCGTGCCCCCAAATGCCAATCAGAAAATACATCGGCACCAGCATAATTTCCCAGAAGATATAGAACAGGAAGAAGTCCATCGCCACGAACGCGCCCAACATGCCGGTTTCGAGAAGCAGCAAGCAAATATAGTACTCTTTCTGGCGCTCCACGATGTCCGGAAAGGAACAGTACACTACGATGACCGAGATGAGCGTGGTCAACAGCAGCATGAGGATGCTAATACCGTCAACCCCTAGAAAATACGACACGCCGATCGATGGAATCCAACTCGCATGCTCAACCAGTTGCATTTTCGGGGTGCCCGTTTGAAAATTTGACACCACGACAAGCGAAAAAATGAACGCTAGGGACGTAAAGGCAATGGCAATGCCTTTAATGATACGTGTATCCTGTTGCGCAACAAACAGCATGAGCAGAAGCGCGCCGACTATCGGCGTATAGATCAACACCGACAAAATCGGGGTGCCACCCATCGCATGCTCAAGAATGAACTCCATCGTTAGGTGCTCCTTTGTCCGTAGCCCTCGGCTTTAAGTCAAAATCACATAGATCGTAACGAATACAAAAATCCCTAGGGCCATCACCAGCAAGTAGTTCTGCACAATTCCAGTCTGTAGTAAGCGCAACGCTTTGGAGCCGCTCTGCACAATGACGGCAAGGCCATTCACCGAGCCGTCCACCACCCGGCGGTCAAGGATGCCGGACCAATTGGCATACAAGCGGGTAAATTTCCCCACCCCGTTGACAATACCATCGACAACCACGGCGTCAACGGTCCAAAAAGCGTCCGTTGACCACATCACCGGACGAACGACGAACGCGTTATAAAACTCGTCCACGTGGTATTTATCGAGCAAGATCTGATAGGCGAAGGCAAATCGCTCGGATAACTGCTTCGGCCGCGCCGTATAGAACACCTCAATCGGGGCTTGGTTGCGTAAGGCAGTCATAAATATCTGGTAGGCAGACGAGATTTTCTGCCCTAGCGATTGCCGTTGCTCCGGATCCGCAAGATAGAAATGATACGCAGTTAAAAACCCTGCCAAGGCCACCAGGGTCGAGAGAATCATCAACAGAAAGTCCGGAGAGAGGTGGAAAGCCGCCTGATGGCCACCCTGATGGGGAAACGCGTGGGCCAGAAACCAGTGGAACGCCCCTTTTTCTGGAGGAAAGCCGACGATCAAGCCGCCGCCAATCGATAACACGGCGAGAATCTTCAACGGAGTCAGCATGGATGAGGGCGATTCATGCGGGCGGACATGGTTGGGGTCGAAACGCTCCTCGCCGTAGAAGGTCATAAACAGCAGGCGAAACATGTAGAAGGAAGTCATAAACGCCGCACACAGTCCCAGAACCCACCAGAGGGTCGAGAGACCGCCGCTTTTGAACGCCATGGTGAGGATTTCGTCTTTGCTCCAGAATCCAGCGAAGGGCGGAATACCAGCGATGGCCACGGTTGCCCACCACATGGTGCGATAGGTGCCAGGGATATGTTTTTGCAGCCCGCCCATGTTGCGCATATCTTGCTCGTCATGCATGGCGTGAATCACACTACCTGCGCCTAGAAACAACAAACCCTTAAAGAAGGCATGCGTCATGACATGGAACAGCCCGGAAGAAAAGGCACCGACCCCGCAAGCGAGGAACATGAACCCTAACTGGCTAACTGTTGAATAAGCCAGCACCCGTTTGATATCGGTTTGCACCAGCGCAATACTGGCGGCAAAAATCGCCGTAAAGGCGCCAATCCCCGCGACCACGTGCATCGACACCGGCGCCAGCAAAAACAGCGCCTGACTACGCACCAACATATATACCCCGGCGGTCACCATGGTCGCCGCATGGATCAGCGCGCTGACCGGCGTTGGACCTTCCATGGCGTCCGGTAGCCACACGTACAGCGGTACCTGGGCTGATTTCCCGATCGCCCCCACGAACAGCAGAAGCGTAATCGCGGTGGCAATGCCAACAGAAATAGCATCTGCATTCGCTTTGGCAAACACGTCTTCATAGTCCAGCGAACCCGTGGTCCAAAAAATTAGAGACATGGCCAGAATGAACCCCGCGTCTCCGATACGGTTGACCAGAAACGCCTTTTTTCCGGCATCCGATGCTGATTGCCGATCATACCAAAAGCCAATCAATAGGTATGAACAGAGCCCCACGCCTTCCCAGCCGACGAACATCAGCAGGTAGTTATCAGCCAGCACCAGGATGAGCATCGAGGTCATGAACAAATTGAGATAGGTGAAAAACCGGTAGTAACTCGGATCACCGTGCATATAGCCAATCGAGTACAGATGCACCAGAAAGCCAACGCCGCACACGACAAACAGCATTATCGCGCTTAGGGGATCGACCATGAACGCCATATCCACGGACAACGAACCGGCGAATATCCAGGTATAGAATTTGGCGTGAATCGGCTGACTGGGCCAGAGAATAATACGAATAATGACAATGAGAGCTAATAGCAGAGAGATGCCCACCGAGCCGACGCCCAACCAGTGGGCTTTGTCACGAATATAACGGCGCCCAAACAGACCGTTAATGACAACGGCCAAGGCTGGAAAAATTGGAATAAGCCAAACCAGAACTTTCATAGCACGTACACTGTCCTACCGTTTAAGCGCCTTTTAACGTCGTTCATCGACAACCAGCAGCGGGTCTCAGAGACATATAAGGGTGAGGCGCCGCCGATGTTTCACCATTTCAAGAGGTTGACATCATCAAGATTGAAGGTGGCTTTACCACGGTACAAGGAAATTACCAGGGCGAGGCCGACTGCTGCCTCAGAGGCTGCTACGGCAATAATGAAGAGGGTGAAAATCTGGCCTCGAAGGTCCTGTAAGTAGTGGGAAAAACTAATCAGGGTCAGATTAACCGCGTTCAGCATCAGTTCAATTGACATGAGGACGATAATCGCATTACGGCGAATCAACACGCCGATCACCCCAATCGTAAAAAGCACGGCGCCAAAGGTTAGATAAAGCGGCAAGGGAATCATGGTCAATCAGCCTCCGACGTTTCTGCGAGTTCTGGGGTTACCGACGAGCTGGATGGTGGCGCCTCGTGAGCCGCTTCACGGGCGAGATAGAGCGCCCCGACCATTGCCGCTAGCAACACCAGCGAGGCAATTTCAAACGGTAGCACGTAATCCGTGAAAATGGCCCGGCCGATCGCGGTTGGCGTCCCCAACGGCTTACTGAGGGCCGCCTCGTCAAAGGTCATCTCACTAAATCCCCACCACATGGCGAGAATCATCCAGAGCCCTGTTACACTAGCAAGAACAACTGCGACCAGGGTCTGGCCAGTCCATTGCCGCTGAAGCAGTGAACGGGGAATATTGACCAACAGGATGGCAAACAAAAACAGCACCATCACAGCGCCAGCGTAAACCAACACCTGCATAGCGGCCAAAACTTCGGCGCGTAACGTTACATATGTAGCACCCACACACCCAAACGTTAGGAGCAAAAAAAGGGCCGCGTGCATCACATTTCTGCGCGTAATCACCATGACTGCCGAGACGACCCCGCCGATCGCGAAGAGACAGAAGAAAAAATACATGAGAAATGCCCCCTTTAACCGTGAGCCAAAAACGGAGCAACAATACCATAGCGTGCTCTATGGTGCAACTGTTTTCACAACTTGTGTTTAGAAATATCGCTCGCGCCGTGGAGGCGGTATCAGCAGCACGGGGCAGGACACGGCAGGAAGCCCGTCCTTTTTATCGTTACCGGCACTCAGCATCCTACTGTGCTTATCACATTCCGTCAAGCGCGGCCGACATCATAAGGAGGGCCAAAGCAGCAAAACGTCGCTATCCTCTGCATTCAAAATTCACGTAGCAGCCTGCCGCATCCGTACAACTTATCCTGCATGCCGTTTTCGCGCAGCGCCATCCACCAGATGGCGGCGTTGATAGCCATAACGGGCTTGTTTAACCAGCGTTCAGCTTCGTCAGCCAAACGGACCATGCTCAAGTTGGTGCCGGCTTGCACCAGGACATCGACGTCATGGCTGTTAACCTCAAGCAAGGCGTCCCGCAGTTCATTTTCCTGCACACGGGCGATCGATACGGCCGTCGGACAACGCAACCCTTTGATTTTGACCACATCGAAGCCAATTTCGTTGAAAAAACGTTCGACATTTTCATCGCCGATCGGCTGATAGGGCGTAACCACGCCGATACGCTTGGCGCCGAATAGCTGTAATGCCCGTTCGCAGGCCTCAGCGCCGGTGGCTACCCCCATCCCACCCGTCAATTCTTTGATCTGCTTGATGAATTGCCGATTACCCTCCACCCCACCCCAGAAGGTCTCGGAACTCATACCCATCACCATGTAGTCCGGCTCAGCCGTCAGCACCCGCTCAACGGCATATTGGATTTCCGACCGCACCTGTTCAAGCAGCGCCTCAAACGCCGCATCACTGCCAAGATTCTGATCGCGGATATGAATGCGGGAAAAGTGGCAGGTCACGCCTGGCACATTCATACAATAAAAATCCGGCTCCACAATGGTATTGGTGCTAGGGGCCAAAACGCCAAACTTTGCACGCCACCCCAAGGCATCAGGCATGATGCGTCTCCTCTCCTGGATAGCAGATAAGAATGCGGTAAAACCCTGGCCGTCGCGGGCTATTATATCACATCTTTTGAGCCAGGCGTCTTTACAGGGATTCAGAACCATGTAGAATAGCCTCATCAAGCGGAGGCCGTCACTAGCGCTATTTTGTATGCCAAAATCCCCTTCTAGTTCGAGACTTGGCGAGGGTGAGGGTTGTTCGGGAGAGAGCATTTTTTCGGTTGGTAAGCACACAAGGGTACATTCAAGGAGAGATCATGGGACCGAAACTGGTGGACTATTTGCTGTACGAACCCGAAGAGAACGGCATTTTATGGATTAAGTTCAACCGGCCGGAACGGATGAATGCGCTGATCGGCACATCTGAAGAAAACGCCACGGTGGCCAAAGTCGGCGAATACATGCGGGCAGGGGATGATGATCCCAATGTTCGTGTCATGGTCCTCACCGGTGTCGGACGTGGCTTCTGTTCAGGCGCCGACATGAAGCGGGATACGCCGGATGAGATGAAAGGCGAGAATCTGGTTGGTAATCGCAATGTGCCGCCAGGCCCGGATGCCGCCCGCGAACATTTCTTTCACGGTTTTACCAAGCTGCATCGCGATATTTCACAGGTACGCAAACCGACCATCGCGATGATCAATGGCGCAGCAGTCGGCTCAGGTCTGGATATGGCCCTACACTGCGACATCCGCATTGGGTGCGAGAATACACGGTTTATCGGCTATCAGCAGCTCGGCCAGATTATGGAAAATGGCGGCTGCTACTACATGCCTAGGCTGGTTGGATTAGGCCGTGCCCTTGAATTCGCTTATACGGGGCACCTTAATGCAGAACGGGCCTACGAGTGGGGCTTGTTGAACCACCTAGTGCCATCTGAAAAACTAGAGGAAACAACACGGGAATTGTGTGCGCGTATCATCCGCACCCCGCCGCTGACGCAGTGGATCCACAAACGTATTATGCGGACAGCGCTGGACAGTAGCCTGGAAACTACCATGGTGCTGACATCCAACGCCGGTGGTATCTTGCAAGGTTCTGAAGACGCCCAGGAAGCGAGGCAGGCGTTTCTGGAAAAACGCGCCCCGGTTCTCAAAGGGCGCTAGTGTACTGCGTAGCGCAATTACCCCGCCAGTTTGGCGGGGGCGTTTGTTTGGGCTATTGCTGGCGCTACGCCGTGCCTACGGCAGGCTAGGACTTCTGCCGTCGTGGAGACGCTTGTTCCTCTAGCCCCCTTTTTAAATCTGTCCCCTCCGGGAGTTTCCGGAGTCGTTGCGTCAAGCAAAGGAGAATAGCGTTATGAGTCAAGCCTTATCAGGTATTCGCGTCATCGACATGACGCATGATCAAGCCGGTCCGTCTTGCACACAGATGCTGGCTTGGCTTGGCGCCGAGGTAATCAAGATTGAACAACCCAGCAAAGGCGACCGGGGGCGTATGCTGCAAACTGACAACCCAGACCTCGATAGTTATTTTTTTCTGCTCCTCAACACCTGCAAGAAGAGCATTACGCTGAATTTAAAGCAAGCTGAAGCCAAAGAGGTATTTTTCACTCTGATTGACCAGGCTGACGTTCTAGTGGAGAACTATGGACCAGGCGTGATGGATCGACTTGGGCTCAGCTATGACGTCCTTAGCCACCGCAATCCACGCCTTGTCTATGCTTCAGTGAAAGGCTTTGGCTCGTTCGGACCCTACAGCGACTACAAATGCTTTGAACCGGTGGCGCAGGCCACCAGTGGCGCTATGAGTGTCACTGGCTGGCCCGATCAGCCGCCGACGGTGAGTGGTGTTAATGTCGGCGATTCCGGCACCGGTATGCATACGGCGATCGGCATTCTGGCGGCGCTTGTGCAGCGTCAACAAAGCGGCAGCGGACAGTGTGTTGAAGTCGCCATGCAAGAAGCTGTCCTCAATCTCACGCGTGTCAAGTTCACCCAACAGTTAACGCGGGGCAAGCCGTTGGGCCGTTTGGGCAACGGGACGGCCTCGGGTGGCTTTGCCGGCACCTTACGCTGCGCGCCAGGCGGTGAGAATGACTATGTGTATTTGCTGCTGCCGCCGGATAACCCGGCGATGTTTGAAAGTGTGATGCGCGCCATTGGCCATGAGGAGCTGCTCTCCGATCCGCGCTTCAGTACACCACAAGCCCGCTTTGAGCACAGTGATGCCCTGCGGGAGATTTTGCAAGCCTGGACTGCCTGCCGGGATAAGCATGCTGTCATGCAGACGCTGGCACAGGTTGGTGCGGTCTGCGGCGCGGTCTTAGATACCGCGGAAGTGTTAGAGAATGCACATCTACGTGAACGCGGCATGGTGGTCGAGATCGACCATCCCACTCGTGGCCGCTATCCGATGATCGCCTGCCCAGTACGCCTGTCGGATTCGCCGGTTGACTTGAAACCGGCTCCGTTGCACGGTGAACATACGGATGATGTCCTGATGGCGTTGGCAGGCTGTTCCACTGAGGACATCGAGCGTTTACGCGCGGCAGGGGCGATTTAGCGCACCTTGAGCGTCCTCTACGAAGACGGTGCCAGGGAGATGACCTTGGTCGTAGCATCGTTCCTTGGCGATATTTGCCTGCTTCAATCTCGCGGACAGCAAACAGCTCACCGCGTGTCCCAGAAAAAATCTGCGTTGGGTTAACAACCGTCTCCAAAATCTCCAGTCGCATGCCCGCCAACTCACTGTGCTCTTCGGTATGTACCCATCTCTCGTCCGTAAGTCGAATAGGAACATCATTTTTGGAGCTTACAATCTCAGTCATCTAAATTATCTGTCCAAGGCTCTCCAAGCAATTTTATCGGGCTTCGTATGATTTGGCATCTAACATGTATTAGGCATCCTAATGAAATCCGTGCATACATCATCTCATGATATCTAAACCCAGGCGATTTCTAGAGCAGATCCGACCTCGAACTTTGCCGGATCTGCTAATAGAATGTATGACAAGGATACAGTGGTTTGCTGTATCCTGACGTGGCCCTGCTGTGGCATTGCACCACTTGGCCACGTGCCATAGGATAGGATAGACTAAAAAGACAGGGGGAAACGCGAAGGCGGTTTTGGCACAGCTGAGGGGGAATCGCCTTAGAACAAACGGTTAATCAGCCGAGGTTTACGGCATGCGGTTTGGCTCAACAGGTTGGCGTCTGGCGTTGCCAGGTTACGCGTTGGCTCTCTGGATGGTTCTTGTGTACCCACCATCACTTGCTGCTCAAAGCAACCGTGGGCAGGCGGTGACTGCTGCCGGCATTCCGGCTCTAATCCGTAGCGTTCTGGAAAACGTGAGCCTGTCTGGCAACATCGTCAAGCGGCTGGAGGCGCAAAGGAAGCTCGCGGCCTATGGTAAACGCGATCGTCAGAGCGTCGTCCCCGTACTGATACGTGAGCTGCAACGTCTTAAGGGGTACGACAAGAAAGCCACAGCCCAACGTCTCGCTCTAATCAGCGTTCTGCGTGACATGGGGGCGGCGGCGGAAGCGGCAGTACCTGCTTTGACTCGCATCGCCAAAGATCAGAACAAACGCAATGAATGGGCATCTTTGCATGCTCAGGGCGCACTAGCCGCCATTGGGACGCCTAGCGCCGATAACGCGGTAAGCGCCGCTGCCCGACGCAGCCTGGAGAGATGGTTGGCCACTGCCACACCAGCAGATATCGATAAGGCCGTCCGACAACACGACTTTTTAATCCGCCAGGCATTACGACAGACCACACCTAATGAAAAGATGATCGAAGCCTCGCTCATGCTTCTCTTCGTTGTCGGGCGGCAAGCCAACGCCGCAGCTCCAACCCTGCGGCGTCTCTACGATGACCAAAGGACTGGACCGGAATTACGCCAGTCCCTTGTGCAGACGCTTGCCGCAATGGGTATTTCCGACCTTTCCGCCACAACTGATACCGCACCGGCCGAGGCGAAACAGGCGTCCGATCCACTGGCAGAAAGTCTCTCCGACATCAAAAGTAAAGACCCTTTGATTGCCGCTTTGGCGATGTCCGAACTGGCGCGTCTTGGTCCCTCAAAACGTGTTATCGATGCATTGATTGATGCCTTGCAGGACAACCATAACCCAGGCGAAGCTGCAAGGGTGCTGGGAAGTTTTGGGCCAGCCGCAGCACACGCTATCCCGCACCTTGTGCCCTATCTCAAGGACCGCGTAGCCGGACCCAACGCCATTCAGGCGGTGGGGAAAATAGGCTTGCCCGATCCGGTTGCGATCAGTGTACTCAGACAAATCACCGCTGATGGTGCCAGCCACCTGCGGGGTCAGGCGGCCTTGGCGTTGGGAAAACTGCAGGCGGAAACGGCGCTGCCGGAGTTGACGCTGGCCTTGAACGCTGCCGCAAAATATGACCGAATTCTGGCCGCCAAGGCCTTGGGGATGATCGGGCCGGCAGCTATTAACGCGGTCCCGGCGCTCACCAGATTACTGCAAGACCCGGATACGGATATCCGTCTGGCCAGCGTTCAAACCCTGGGGCAAATCGGCCCCCCGGCTGCCGTAGCCGTAGCGGAAATTGCCCGCCATCTGGTGTCTTCAGACGGGCGTCTGAAAGAGGGGGCCGAAAAAGCCCTGGCGAAGATCGGTGGGTCCGAGGCCGAAATCTTGCTAGCCAGGGACGCCAAGCGTTATGCAAGAGCGGATCAACTCGCATACCGGCGTCTTCAGGCCGCGGGTCAGGAAGCAGGTATTGGCGATTTGCTCCAACGCTTGCCCAAAGCCAGGGCGCTACAGGTAGCCAGAGCAATGCTGGAGGATACGAACCCCAACACGGCTGTCCTTGCCAGCGCCTTTTTGATCCAGGCAGGGGATATCGAAGTAAGCATCCCAAGGCTGGTCGATCTTGCCGCAGGCGGGGCAGTTGAGGGAAAAACCTTGACAGGATTAGGCTGGCTTCTCGGCCATGCGAACAGCAAGGCGCAGTTGCAGGATATTAACCAAGCGCTCAGGGCCTATCTAAATGACCATATGGGCAGATACAACGCAACCGAGCAATCCCGTATCCGACGGGCCTTCGGCTTGAGCCTGGAGGGCCGAGACGGCGTGGCGCGATAACGCCAACGACCTGGCTTAACCTCTTGCTGAGGCGGCTAAAATAGGATCGGGCATAACGCATGCAACGCCAACCTGACGATTTTGCCTTCAAAGCATAGAAGTTTTGCCGGTTCTCGCTGAAGTCGGAAATCTCTGCATCGTTGCTGCCATGATGATAACTCTCTATTCAACAATAGCATAGAGCAAATGGGGTGATATCGCATCTTCCCTCCTGTAGGGCCTATACAGGTAATTGTCAAGTCTTTCCCCAAGTTTTCTCCCCACTGCATCATGGTCGTTCACTCCCGATGAGGGTGCAATTTGTTGGTAACCATCCTATATACACAGAGTTTACGCTCGTAGGATGGCCGCATATGTGCTACAGTCTGAGGCATATATGAGATCGCCTTTGATGGTGTCCTTTTCTATTTCCTCAGAAACGACTGGACTGTCCTCTCTACCTGAGCTTCCCTGCTCCTGTCCTGAGCAATAGTAAAGTCTTCCATTCAGCGGTAGTTCATGGAACTCGCAGGGGCTGTCGAGTCCCTCATCACCGCGTGACGCATGCCATGTGAGACGCTACGGAAAAGGGACCACCATGCCGAGCCATCCGAGTACGACTGCTCGCCTCGCGGCTGTGGCATCCTACCTTGAGGAAGAATTCCCCGGACACGTGGGAGAAGTGAAGGAAAATAAATTTATCATCTCCCATCATGGCATACGCCATCACGTCGTCCTCGATCCGACATTTTTAAAGCAGTGCCCCGAATTATACGCGTGCCTTACGCGAGACTGAACTCGCTGACTATATGCGTGAAGTCCGGTCTCAAGCGCGGCGCTTCCTCGTCGTTTGGCACGAACACGCTACGCGTATCCGCTCCACACCGGTGTGAGGCTGTGTGAGCACAGGCATAAAAGTCGACTGAAAAAAGAGAGAGGAATGATGAACTGGAAAACCGTAAAAACCGTTTTTTGGAGTGCAGTTGGTGGTGCCCTGGTGTGGTGGATCGTGCTGAGTGCCGTGTTGGGGTGGATGACTACCGGAAGTGCTGAGGAAAAGGCCGCGGAGCAGGTCCAGGCTGCTGTGCTTGAACTCTTGACGCCGATCTGTGTGGAGATGTTCCATCAGG